>NZ_BAABIL010000042.1:0-5416 GCF_039542765.1 Kineococcus glutinatus | reverse complement strand
CCGCGCCCCCGACCCGGAGCACCCATGACGACCCCCACCCCGCCCGCCGAGCCCAGCGCCGAGCCCGGCGCCGAGCCCGGGACCGAGCCCGGGACCGACAGCGGGACCGGCCCCACCGGCGCCCCGGCCCGGCGCGGGCCGCTGCGGGAGGGCGAGCGGGTGCAGCTCACCGACCCGCGCGGGCGGATGCACACCATCACCCTCGCCGCCGGCAAGGAGTTCCACACCCACCGCGGCCGCTTCGCCCACGACGAGCTCATCGGCCGCCCCGACGGCACGGTGGTGCGCAACACCGCGGGCGTGGAGTACCTGGCGCTGCGCCCGCTGCTGGCCGACTTCGTGCTCTCCATGCCGCGCGGCGCGGCGGTCGTCTACCCCAAGGACGCCGGCCAGATCGTGCACATGGCCGACGTCTTCCCCGGCGCGCGGGTGCTGGAGGCCGGGGTGGGTTCCGGTGCGCTGACGATGTCCCTGCTGCGGGCGGTGGGCGACGACGGGCAGGTGCACTCCTTCGAGCGGCGCGCCGACTTCGCCGACATCGCCCGCGGCAACGTGGAGACCTTCTTCGGCGGTGAGCACCCCGCCTGGCGGCTGCGCGTGGGCGACCTCGTCGAGGCGCTGCCGGCCGCCGGGCTGGCCGGCGTGGACCGCGCCGTCCTGGACATGCTCGCCCCCTGGGAGTGCCTCGACGTCGTCGCCGACGCGCTGGCGCCCGGCGGGGTGCTCATCTGCTACGTCGCCACCGCCACGCAGCTGTCGCGGCTGGCCGAGGCCGTGCGCGACGGCGGGCGCTGGACGGAGCCGGAGGCCTGGGAGTCCATGGTGCGCGGCTGGCACCTGGAGGGCCTCGCGGTGCGCCCGCAGCACCGCATGGTCGGGCACACCGGGTTCCTGCTCACCACCCGCCGCCTCGCCGACGGCGTCGCGCCGCCGCTGCGCAAGCGCCGCCCCGCGCCGGGGGCGTACCAGGCCGACGACGGCGGCGAGGGCGGGGACTGGTCGCCCGACGACCTCGGTGAGCGGCCGGTGTCGGCGAAGAAGCTGCGCCGCGCCGCCCCCGACGCCGCCCCCGCGACCCCGGCCGGGGCGGGCGCCGGTGCGGACGCCGGGGCGGACGCCGGCGCGGACGCGGACACGAGGTGATCCACAGCGGGCGCCCGGGGCCGTCGGCGGGTTAGTGTCGAGTGCATCCACCGCTACCCGGACCAGCAGGCCCGGGCGGGAGATGGGAGATGCGCCATGACCGATCCCTACGGCCAGCACCTGGGCGCCCACGGGGGGCAGCCGGACCGCGAGCACCGCACCGCCGCGCTGCTGGAGCAGCAGCTGGAGGCCACCCGCAGCCGCCTCGCCCAGACCAGCACCCAGAACGAGCGCCTCGCCGCCACGCTGCGCGAGGCCCGCGACCAGATCGTCGCCCTGCGCGCCGAGGTCGACCGCCTCGCCCAACCCCCCGCCGGGTACGGCACGTTCCTCGCCGCCCACGACGACGGCACCGCCGACGTGCACACCTCCGGGCGCAAGATGCGCGTGGCCCTCAGCCCCGCCGTGGACGCCACCGCGCTGCGGGCCGGGCAGGAGGTCCTGCTCAACGAGGCGCTGAACGTCGTGGCCGCCTGCGGCTTCGAGCAGGTCGGGGAGCTGGTGACGCTCAAGGAGGTGCTCGACGGCGACCGCGCCCTCGTGCTGGCCCGCGCCGACGAGGAGCGGGTGGTGCGCCTGGCCGCGCCGCTGCTGGACGGGCCGCTGCGCATCGGCGACTCCCTCACCGTCGACACCCGCTCGGGCTTCGCGTACGAGCGGGTGCCCAAGGCCGAGGTCGAGGAGCTGGTGCTGGAGGAGGTCCCCGACATCGACTACGTCGACATCGGCGGGTTGTCCTCGCAGATCGAGCAGATCCGCGACGCGGTGGAGCTGCCCTTCCTGCACGAGGACCTCTTCCACGAGCACGGCCTCAAGGCGCCCAAGGGCGTGCTGCTCTACGGCCCGCCCGGCTGCGGCAAGACGCTCATCGCCAAGGCGGTGGCCAACTCCCTGGCCAAGAAGGTCGCCGCGCTGCGGGGCAACTCCGACGCCAAGAGCTACTTCCTCAACATCAAGGGCCCGGAGCTGCTCAACAAGTACGTCGGCGAGACCGAGCGGCACATCCGGCTCATCTTCGCCCGCGCGCGGGAGAAGGCCTCCCAGGGCACGCCCGTGGTGGTGTTCTTCGACGAGATGGAGTCGCTGTTCCGCACCCGCGGCTCCGGGGTGAGCTCGGACGTGGAGACCACGATCGTGCCGCAGCTGCTCAGCGAGATCGACGGCGTGGAGCGGCTGGAGAACGTCATCGTCATCGGCGCCTCCAACCGCGAGGACATGATCGACCCGGCGATCCTGCGCCCGGGCCGCCTCGACGTGAAGATCAAGATCGAGCGGCCCGACGCGGAGGGCGCCCGCGACGTCTTCTCCAAGTACCTGCTGCCCGACCTGCCGCTGCACCCGCACGACCTCGCCGAGCACGGCGGCGACCCGAACGCGGCCGTCGCGGCGATGATCCAGGCCACGGTGGAGCGGATGTACACCGAGAGCCCGGAGAACGAGTTCCTCGAGGTCACCTACGCCGGCGGGGACAAGGAGGTCCTGTACTTCAAGGACTTCAACTCCGGCGCGATGATCCAGAACATCGTCGACCGGGCCAAGAAGATGGCCATCAAGGACTTCCTCACCACGGGCCAGAAGGGCATCCGGGTGGAGCACCTGCTGGCTGCCTGCGTCGACGAGTTCAAGGAGAACGAGGACCTGCCCAACACGACCAACCCCGACGACTGGGCGCGCATCTCCGGCAAGAAGGGCGAGCGCATCGTGTTCATCCGCACCCTCATCCAGGGCAAGAAGGGCACCGAGGCGGGCCGCTCCATCCACACCGTGGCCAACACCGGCCAGTACCTGTGAGCCGGCGACCCACCGCCGCCCGGCGCACGGGCGGGGGCCGCTGAGGTGCGGGTCCTGGTCACCAACGACGACGGGGTGGACAGCCCCGGCGTGCACGCCCTGGCGCGGGTGGCGCGGGACGGCGGGCACCAGGTGGTGCTCGCCGCCCCGCACACCGAGCGCAGCGGCGCCAGCGCCTCCCTCACCGTCCTGGCCGACGACGGCCGCCTCGTCGTGCACGAGCGGCGCGTCGAGGGCCTGGAGGGCGTGCGGGTGCTGGCGGTGGAGGCCACCCCCGGCTTCATCGCCTTCACCGCCGGGCGGGGTGCCTTCGGCGAGCCGCCGGAGCTGGTGCTGTCCGGGATCAACCGCGGCCCCAACACCGGGTACGCGATCCTGCACTCGGGCACGGTGGGGGCGGCGCTGACGGCGGCCACCCAGGGCATCGCCGGCCTGGCGGTGTCCCTGGACACCGAGCGGCGCGAACCGCACTGGGAGACCGCCGCGCAGGTGGCGGCGCGGGCGCTGGCCTGGTTCGCCCCGCTCGCCGCCACCGGCGCCGCCACGCCGCCCGGGGGCCACCCGCCGGTGCTCAACGTCAACGTGCCCGACGTGCCCCCGGAGGAGCTGCGCGGGCTGCGGGCGGCCGAGCTGGCCCGCGTCGGCGCCGTGCAGGCCGTCGTGGGGGAGGTCGGGGAGGGCTACGTCACCGTCACCTTCGACACCCCGCCGCTGCCCGACGAACCCGACGGCGACGCCGTCCTCGTGCGCCGGGGCTGGGCGACCGCCACCCTCGTGCGGGTGCCCAGCCGGGCCGCCGGCGACCTGACCGGCCTCGTCGACGGCTGACGCCACCCGCACCGGTGGGGCGGGGACGTCCCGCGGCCGCCGCGCCGGCGTGTCGCGACCGGACGTCCCCGCCCCCACCGCGGCCGGTCCCTCAGTGCAGCTCGCGAACCTCCACGCGCTTCGCCAGCGCCCGGATCGCGTCGGCGTGCCCGGTGCCCAGGCCCTGGCGCGTGACGTTCAGCGCGCCCGCCGCCGTCGCCAGCCGCGCCGCCGACACCGCGTCGGCCCCCGAGGCCACCGCCACGGCCAGCGCCCCGCACATGGAGTCCCCCGCACCCCGGTGCTGCACGACCGTCAGCTCCGGCCCGCGCAGCGCGAACGCCCGCCCCTCGGCGTCCAGCAGCAGCGCCGGCTCGCCGGCGCGGGAGACGAGCACCACCTCCGCGCCGCGCTCCTGCAGCTCCCGGGCCGCGTCCAGCAGCTGCTCCGGCTCGTCCCCCTCGCACAGCTGCGTCTCCACCAGCTCGTCGTGGGCGGTCTTCAGGACCGACAGCCCGCCCTCCACCGCCGCCAGCAGCGCCGCCCCCGACAGGTCGGCCACCACGGCCGGGCCGTTGGCGCGCAGGTCCCGCGCCAGGCGGGTGTAGATCGACTCGTCCAGCGTGCCGGGGTTCTCCACCCCCGTGAGCACGACGACGTCGGCCGACAGCGCGGCCTCCAGCGTGCGGGTGTACAGCTCGTCCACCTCGTGGCGGGTCAGCGCCCCGTGCGACTGCGCCACGACGCGCCCGCCCTCGGCGTCGCCGCCGCCCGGCTCGCGGCCGTGGTCGAGCACGACGGTGGGGGTGGGGCCGGCGGTCCCGGTGACGAGCACCCGCTGCCCCTCGTGCTCCAGCAGCGCCCGCAGCGCCACCCCGGACTCCCCGCCCAGCGGCAGCGACAGCGTCACCGCCGCCTCCAGGGTGCGGGCCATCCGCCCGGCCCACACCCCCTGCCCACCGGGGTGCAGGTGGATCTCCGTGCTGCCGTCCGGGGCGGGTTCGGCGGTGACCCGCAGCGAGGGCGCGGGGGCGAAGACGACGACGTCGGGCACGGTGTCCTCCTGGCGGCTGGGTTGCTCCGTCCGTGCTACCCCCCGGAGGCATCGTGCGCGAGCCGTGAAGTGCCGGCGCCGGCGTGCCGATCCCTGCTGCGTGCAGCAGAACGACCTGACCACCGCCACCCGCGAGCGGTGGTACTCCCTGCCCCGCGGCGTGCGCCTCGACGAGCAGGCCTTCGCCGCCCGCCACCGCGTGCTGCTGGTCCTGCTCGTGCTGCACCTGCCCGTGCTCGCCGCGGTGGGCGTGGCCCGCGACCAGGGCGGGCCGGTGCTGTGGGGCCAGCTCGCCGCCGCGGCCCTGCTGGCCGCCGTCGGGGCGGGGCTGCGCTCCCAGGCCGGCCGCGCCAGCGCCGTCAGCCTGGGGCTCATGGTGTGCGCCGACGTCCTCGTCCACGTCGGCGGTGGGCTGACCGACCTGCACATCTGGTTCTACGTGCTGCTGGTCGTGGTGTCCCTCTACCAGGCCTGGGCCCCGTTCGTGGTGGCGGTGGGGTTCGTCGCGGTGCACCACACGGTGATGACGTGGCTGGACCCGCACGCGGTGTTCTCCGACCACCTCGGGCAGCGCGAACAGCGCGGCCAGCCCCTCCCGCACCCGGCGCACGACGTCCTTGA
>NZ_BAABIL010000041.1:0-17602 GCF_039542765.1 Kineococcus glutinatus | reverse complement strand
GCCGCTGCGGCCGTCCCGGCCGTAGCGGCCGCCCTGGCCCTCCGGGCGCGGGCCGCGACGGCCGCGGCCGTCGCGGGGACCGCGGCCCTCGGAGGTGCGCCGCGGCTTGACCACCACGGGCTCACCGGACTCCGCGACGGCGCGCACCGTCTCGTCACCGGCCGCGACGTGCTCGGTGGTGGCGGTGACGCCCGCGTCGCGGTGCAGCCAGCCGTAGCGGCGGACCTGGTCCGGCAGCGCGATGGCCAGCACCGTGCCCTTGGCGCCGGCGCGCGCGGTGCGCCCGGAGCGGTGCAGGTAGTCCTTGTGGTCGTTCGGCGGGTCGACGTGCACGACCAGGTCCACGTCGTCGACGTGGATGCCGCGCGCGGCGACGTCGGTGGCCACCAGCACCCGGGTCTCCCCCGCGGCGAACGCGTCGATCGCCTTGGAGCGCTGCGCCTGGCGCAGGTCGCCGTGGATGGCCTCGGCCGGGGCGCCGGCCTCCCGCAGCTGGTCGGCGAGGCGCTGGGCGCCCAGCTTCGTGCGCACGAAGTAGATGCTGCGCGCCGGGCGCATCGCGATCTCGGTGATCACGGACAGCTTGTCGTGCGGGCGCAGCGCGAAGACGCGGTGCTCCATGTTGCCGGTGGCCTCCGGCTCGGGGGCCACCGAGTGGAACGCCGGGTCGGTGAGGAAGTCCGTGACGAGCTGCTCGACGCCGCGGTCGAGGGTGGCGGAGAAGAACATCCGCTGACCGCCGGCGCGAGTCTGCTCCAGGATGGCGCGCACCCCGGGCAGGAACCCCAGGTCGGCCATGTGGTCGGCCTCGTCGAGCACCGTGACGCGCACCTCGGCGAGCGTGCAGGCCTGGCGCTCCACGAGGTCGGTGAGCCGGCCGGGGGTGGCGATGAGGATGTCCACCCCGCGCTGCAGCGCCGCGATCTGGCGGGCGTAGGGCACGCCGCCGACGACGCAGGCCAGGCGCAGCCCGAGCGGGTCGGCCAGAGGGCGCAGCGCGTCGGCGACCTGCATCGCCAGCTCGCGGGTCGGCACGAGCACCAGACCGCGCGGGGCGCCCGCGACGCGGCTGCGGTCGCCGCGCGCGAGGCCGGCGATGAGGGGCAGGCCGAAACCGAGCGTCTTGCCGGAACCGGTCTTGGCCCGGCCCAGGATGTCGCGCCCGGCGATGCCGTCGGGCAGCACGCGGGCCTGGATGGCGAACGGGGCGGTCATGCCGCGCCGCTCCAGGGCCCCGACGAGCTCGGCGGGCAGGCCCAGCTCGGCGAAGGTGGCCTCGGGGACCTCGATGAGCTGGGCGGCGTCGAGGGCCTGCTCGGTGGGGGACGGCGCGAAGGAGCGGGGGCTGCGCGGCGGGCCGGAGCGGCGGCCGCGGTAGCCGTTGGACCCCCCGTAGCTGCCGCTGCTGCCACCGTGGCCGCCACCGCTGTAGCCGCCGCCGGAGCGGTAGCCGCCGGAGGAGCGGGGACCGGAGGGGCGGCGCTCGCCGCGGGAGTCGTCGGAGCGGTAGCCGCCGCGGTAGTTGCGGGACTCGGAGGGACGTGCGTCGTACGAGGGCATGCGGGAAGGAACTCCACGTGGGTCAGCAGGCCGCACGCGGTCGGCCCCCGCTCCCAGGCGCGCACGTGCGGCGCGCGACAGCGTCGGGGGAGGTGACTCAAGCGACCTCGCGGGCGGCTCGCCCGCAGAGTGGACGGTGTGGACCGTCGCCACCAGGGTAACAGCCGTGACGCGTGGGCTCTTCCCGTGATCGTCCCGGGCGCTCAGCCGCGGGCGGCCTGGATCGCCGTCAGCGCGATCGTGTAGACGATGTCCTCCACCAGCGCCCCGCGCGAGAGGTCGTTCACCGGCTTCGCCAGCCCCTGCAGCATCGGCCCGATGCTCACCACGCCCGCGTTGCGCTGCACCGCCTTGTACGTCGTGTTGCCCGTGTTGAGGTCGGGGAACACGAACACCGTGGCGCGCCCGGCGACCGGGGAGCCCGGCGCCTTGCTGCGCGCCACCGACGCCACCGCCGCCGCGTCGTACTGCAGCGGCCCGTCGATGACGAGGTCCGGCTCGCGCTCGCGGGCGGTGCGGGTGGCCTCGGCCACCTTGGACACCGCCTCCCCCGACCCGGAGCTGCCCGTGGAGAAGCTGATCATCGCCACCCGCGGGTCGATGCCGAACGCCCGCGCCGAGGCCGCCGACTGCAGCGCGATGTCGGCGAGGTCCTCCGGCCCGGGATCGGGGTTCACCGCGCAGTCGCCGTACAGGACGACGTCGTCGGGCAGGCACATGAAGAACACCGACGACACCAGCCGGGCGCCGGGCTTGGTGCGCACCACCTGCAGCGCCGGGCGCACCGTGTCGGCCGTGGTGTGCACCGCCCCGGCCACGAGGCCGTCGACGTCACCGGCCGCCAGCATCGTCGTGCCCAGCCAGATGGTGTCGGCGAGCGTGTCCCGCGCCACGTCCGGCTGCATCCCCTTGTGCCGGCGGGCCGCGACGAGCACGTCCACGTAGCGGTCCACCAGGGCGGCCGGGTCCAGCACCTCCACCCCCGCCGGCAGCTCCAGCCCGAGCCCGGCGGCCACCGCCGCCACCTCCGCGGGCGGCGCGAGCAGCACCGGGCGCGCGATGCCGCGCTCGGCGCAGATCGCCGCGGCCTGCAGGGTGCGGGGCTCGCTGCCCTCCGGCAGCACGATGCGCCGCACCGACTGCCGCGCCAGCGTCGTCAGCCGCCGCCGGAACGCCGCCGGGGACAGCCGCGGGGTGTGGGAGGGCGTCGGCAGGCCGGCCAGCCACGCCGGGTCCAGCGCCTCCGCGACCGTGCCGGTGACGGCCAGCGCCCGGTCCGCGTCGTCGACGGGCACCTCCGGGTCCAGGTCGCGCACCGCCGAGGCCGTCTCGTACGTGCTCACCGGCGACAGCAGGATCGGCAGCCCCGTGGCGGCCGCCGCGCGGGTCAGCTCCGCCACGCGCGGGTCCATCACCACCCCGGCGGTGAGCAGCAACCCGGCCAGCCGCACCCCGTTGAGCGCGGCCAGGCACGCGGAGAGCACCACGTCGTGGCGGTCACCGGGCACCAGCACCAGGCGGCCCTTGCGCAGCAGCGGCAGCATCCCGGGCACGGCCTGGGCGGCGACCACGACCTCCTCGATGCGGCGGTCCTGCTCCCCGGGCGTGATGACGTCGACGTCGAGGGCGCGCACCAGGTCGCACACCCGCGGCCAGGTCAGCTCCGTGCGGGCGGGCACCACCCCGACGAGGGGGATGCCGCGCCGCTCGCACGCCGCGCGCAGGTCCGCGGCGGCCGTGGTGGCGACGTCGGGGTCGGCGGGCACCGGCCAGCGGTTGACGACGCCGCCGACGACCCGCACCCCCTCCCCCGCCCGGTAGGTGCCCCCCGCGATCGCCATGTCCTCCGCGATCCGCTCCGCCTCGCCCGCCACCTCGCCGGAGCGCACGGCGGCGGCCGAGGCCGAGCCCACGAGGACGACGTCGGCGTCGAGGGCGGCGGCCAGCGCCAGGTTCACCCGCCCGGAGTACACCTGCTCCCCCGACGGCACGAGCCCCTCGACGACGACGACGTCGTGGCGGGCCTGCACGGGCTCGACGGCGGCCACGACCTCCTCCATGAGGTCGTCGAGGTCGCCGCGGCTGAGGCGCTCGGCGACGTGCGCGGCGGGGGCGGGCTCGGCCGGCTCCAGGCTGGTGACGAGCCGGACGAGGGCGGCGGAGCGGTCCGGGCCCTCGCCGCCGCGGCGGGGCTGGCCCAGCGGCTTGGCGAAGCCGACGTCCACGCCGCGGGAGTCCTGGGCCCGCAGCAGGCCCAGGCACACCGACGTCAGACCCGTCCCGTGGCCGGTGGGGACGAGGAGCAGGGTGCGGGCCATCGGGTCCCCTCAGCGCAGCGCGGTCCGGGCGGGCGCGGCGCCGGCGACGAGGTCGGCGGTGTCGCGGGCGATGAGCCACTCCTCGTCGGTCGGCACCACGAGGGCGACCGGGCCGGCCTGCCGCGCCGCGCTGATGCGCCCGGCCGGCTCGGCGCCGCGGCCGTGCACGGCGTTGGCCGCGGCGTCCTCGACGAGCCCGAGGTGCCCCAGCAGCGCCAGCAGCCGGCTGCGCACGCCCACGGCGTTCTCCCCGATGCCGCCGGTGAGGACGAGGGCGTCGAGACCGCCGAGCGGCACGAGGAGCGCGCCGACGTGCTTGGCGAGCCGGTAGGCGAAGACGTCGAGGGCCAGCCGCGCCCCGGGGTGGCCCCGGTCGGCGGCCTGCACGAGGGTCCGCACGTCGTTGCCCAGCCCGGACAGCCCCAGCAGCCCGGAGCGGGAGTTGAGCTGCCCGACCAGCTCCTCGACGCCGGCGCCGGTGCGGGCGGCGACGTGCGCCAGCGCCCCGGGGTCCACGTCGCCGGAGCGGGTGCCCATGACCAGGCCCTCCAGCGGGGTCAGGCCCATGGTGGTGTCGACGCTGCGCCCGTCGAGCACGGCGGTGGCGCTGCACCCGTTGCCGAGGTGGGCCACGACGAGGCGCAGCGGCCCGGCGGGCTCCCCCCGCCCCGCCTGCAGCAGGTCCGCGGCGCGGGCGCTGACGAAGCGGACGCTGGTGCCGTGGAAGCCGTAGCGGCGCACCTGGTGGTCGGCGTACCACTGCTCGGGCACCGCGTAGCGGAAGGCCCGCTCGGGCATGCTCTGGTGGAAGGCGGTGTCGAAGACGGCGACGTTGCCGAGGCCGGGCAGCAGCTCGCGCACGGCCTCGATGCCCGCGAGGTTGGCGGGGTTGTGCAGCGGCGCCAGGGCCCCGACCTCGCGGATGCCGGCCAGCACGTCGTCGTCGACGCGCACGGAGGAGCTGAAGCGGTCGCCGCCGTGCACGACGCGGTGCCCGGCGCCGAGCAGCGGCACGTCGTCGCCGACCTCGGCGAGCACGGCGGCCAGCACCCCGCGCGGGGAGGTGTCCTCGGGCCGGGTCTCGGCGGTGCCCGCGCCGGCGCCGCCGCCGTCGTGGCGCGTGGTGCGCACGAGGGCGTCGGGGGTGCCGACCCGCTCGGCGAGGCAGGAGAGCCGGCGCCGGCCGCTCACCGGGTCGACGAGGGCCAGCTTGACGGAGGAGCTGCCGCAGTTGAGGACGAGGACGGCTCCCTCGTCGGGGGTCCCCTGCTGCTGCGGCACGCTCCTCTTCCTACCGCCTCGGCGGCGGGGCGGCCACCTGCGCGGGCCTCAGCGCGCCAGCCAGCGGCGCAGCGACCGGTGCGAGGCCCGGGCCCACACCTCGGCGAAGCGGTGCTCGGTGCGCTCGCCGTGCGCGTCCTCCAGGGCGTGCAGCCGCCCGAGGGCGAAGGCCGCGGCCGGGGAGTCCGTGGCGGCGGCCAGCTCGCGCAGCCGCTGGCGGGTGACGACGGAGTCCTGGTGCTCCCCGAGGACCTCCTGCACGGCCTCGGCGGCCCCGGCCAGGGCGGTGGCGTCGGCGCCGAAGACCCCGGAGAGGGCCTCGGCGGCGTAGCGGACCTGCTTGGCGGCCTTGCGGGCCTCGTGCAGCAGCACGTCCCGCTCGGGGCCGGCGGGTGCGGCGCCCGCGCGCTCGACGAGGCCGGCCAGCTGCTTCCAGCTCTTGGCGACGCGGCCGGGCAGCACCTCGCGGGCGCGGCGGCGGGCGCGGCCGGTGAAGGGGGGCTCGGCGACGAAGGCGTGCAGCTGCCCCAGCAGGGCGCGGTAGCGCTCGCCGTCGAGGCCGGCGACGACGGCCCGGTGGGCGTCGGCGTAGGCCTGGGACAGCGGCGCGTCGATCCCCTGCCCGGCGGGCCCGAGCAGCAGGGCGGGGTCCTCGGCGGCGACGGCGCGCAGCAGCCGCTCGCGCATCACCTCCGCGTCGCGGGCGGCGCCGAGCTCGGCGGCCAGCCACTTCAGCTCCTCGCGCAGCGGTCGGGTGACCTCCTCGCGGAAGAGGGGGCGGAAGGTCTTGAGGGCGCTGCGCAGCCGGCGGGTGGCCACCCGCATCTTGTGGATGCTGTCGGGGGCGTCGAGGCGGACCTGGGGGTCCTGCGCGGCGATGGCCTCGACCTGGGCGGCGACGTGGGCCAGGACGACGGCCCCGGCGCCGGACCTGGGGGTCAGCGCCTTGCGGGGGGCCGGCTGCGGGACGGCGTCGCCGAGGACGCGGGCGAGCTTGGAGCCGGTGGCGGCGGGCCGCACGCCGTGGGCGGCGAGGACGTCGGCGGCGGCGGCGAGCACGTCGGCGTCGCCGTCGACGAGCTCGACCTCCAGCTCCCGCCAGGTCTGCGGCGCGGTGACGGCGCTGCCGCTGCCGGCCAGGGGCAGCATCCGGCGGGCCTCGACGCGGTCGTCGGCGACCTCGGCCAGGACGCGGGCGTCGGGGTCGAGGAGGGTGCGCACGGAGCGGTGGGTGGTGATGGTGGCGACGGGCACGAGGGCGGCGCCGCGGGTGCGGGTCCAGGCCAGCGCCCGCAGCGGTGCGGGGACGGTCCTGGTGGCGCGGCCCAGCGGCAGCCGGACCTCCTGGCGGGCGCCGTCGGGGGCGGGGAGCTTGAGGTGCCAGCCCGCGTCGGTGCCGCCCTTGCGCCGGCGCAGCGTGATGCGGGCGGCGGCGAGGGCGTGGTCGGCGGTGTCGAAGTAGGTGGCCTCCAGGACGTGCTCGGCGACCGCGCCCTCGACGACGGTGGTGCCCAGGGCCTGCGTGAGCGGGCCCGCCAGGTCCGGCAGCTCGGAGGTGTCGTCGAGGTCGTACTTCGCTTCGAGCTCGCGGTGCAGGTCCGGCATGGGGACATAGGTACCAGCAGCGGCGCCCTCCGCGCTGGTCGCGGTCACGGTCGGCGGAGGCGCGTGAACGCTGCGTGGTGGATCACGGGCGCAGCGTCGGCCCCCCGGGCGGGTCCCCTTGACGTGGGCGGTGGGGCGGCCAACGATGGCAAGCGCTTACCGGACCAGCCGTCCGGGTCGCCGCCACCGCCGCCGCTGGAGGAACCGTGCCGTCCACCCCCCTCGACCCCGCCGAGCGCGTGCGGGTCGTCGTCGTCGGAGCCGGCGGCATCGCCGACGGCGCCCACCTGCCCGCCCTGCGCGAGCACGCCGCCGACGTCGAGGTCGTCGCCCTCGTCGACGTCGACGCCGAGCGCGCCCGCGCCGTCGCGGACCGCTGGGACGTGCCGGACGCCGGGACCGACCTCGACGCCGCCCTCGCCCGCCACCGCCCGCACCTCGTCGTCATCTGCACCCCGCCCGGGGCGCACGCCACCGCCGTCGACGCCGCCCTGCGCGCCGGCGCCTGGGTGTGGTGCGAGAAGCCGCCGGCCCTCAGCCTCGCCGAGCACGACGCGATGACCGCCGCCGAGGGCCCCGAGGGCAGCGGCGGCCCGTACGCGTCCTTCGTCTTCCAGCAGCGCACCGGCTCCGCCGCCCGGGCGCTGCGCCGGCAGGTGCACGCCGGTGAGCTGGGCCGCCCGCTCGTCGCCGTCTGCAACACCCTCTGGTACCGCGACGCCGTCTACTACGACGTGCCCTGGCGCGGGCGCTGGGAGACCGAGGGCGGCGGGCCCGCGATGGGCCACGGCATCCACCAGATGGACCTGCTGCTGTGGGTGCTCGGCGACTGGGCGGAGGTCACCGCCGTCACCGCGCGCCTGGACCGCGACGTGGAGACCGAGGACGTCTCGGCGGCGCTGGTGCGGCTGGAGAGCGGGGCGCTGGTCACGATCGTCAACAGCGTGCTGTCCCCGCGGCAGGAGAGCTACCTGCGCTTCGACTTCACCGACGCCACCGTGGAGCTGAGCCACCTCTACGGCTACCGCAACGACGACTGGACGTGGACGCCGGCCCCGCACGTGAGCGACCCCGGGCGGATCGCCGCCTGGCACCCCGCCACCGACGAGCCCAGCTCCCACGGCGCACAGCTGGGCGAGGTGCTCGCCGCGCTGCGCCAGGGGGTGCGGCCGCCGGGCAGCGGCCACGACGGCCGGCGCACCCTGGAGCTCGTCGCCGGCATCTACGCCTCGGCGGCGCGGCGGCGTCCCGTGCGCCGCGACGAGCTCGTGCCGGGCGACCCGTTCCACGCGGCCATGCACGGTGGCGACCCGGCGGCGTTGCTCGGCGACGCGGCGGTCGCGGCGGGGGTGGCCCGGTGACCGCCACCGCGACGGGCGCCCTCGCCCTGGGCACCGAACCCGGCCGGCTGGTCGTCACCGCGCACGACGTGCCGATCGCCACCTACGTCCACGCGGCGGACTACGCCGCGTTCGAGGCCCGCAAGCCGTACCTGCACCCGCTGCGCACCCTCGACGGGGCGGCCGTCAGCGCGTTCCGCCCGCACGACCACCGCTGGCACAAGGGCCTGCAGATGACCGCCACCGACGTCTCCGGGCAGAACCTCTGGGGCGGCAACACCTACGTCCACGGGCAGGGTTACATCCCGCTGGACAACGTGGGCAGCATGCGCCACGACTCCTTCGACGCCGCCGGCCCGGACGGGGCCGACGGGGCGGTCGAGGTGCGCGAGCGGCTGACCTGGCTGAATGCCGGCGGCGAGGAGTGGGCCGCGGAGGAGCGCTCGCTGCGCTTCTCGGGCGTCGACGGCGACCGCGGGCTGTGGGTGCTCGACGTGGCCTCCGACGTCCGCAACACCCGCGGGGCGGACCTCGTCCTGGGCAGCCCCACGACGAACGGCCGCCCGGACGCCGGCTACACGGGCTGGTTCTGGCGCGGGCCGCGGGGGTTCACCGGCGGGGCGGTCACCGCCGCCGACGGCCGGGGCCCCGACGCCATGGGCACCAGCTCGCCGTGGCTGGCGTACTCCGGCCAGCACGACGAGGTGGACGGCGGCGCGACGCTGCTGTTCTTCGCGGGTGGCGCCGCGGTGGCCGGGGCGGCCGGCGCCGACCGCGACGTCCCGCTGAAGTGGTTCGTGCGCAACGACCCCTTCCCCGCCGTGGCGCCGTCGTACGCGTTCGACGAGGAGGTGGTGCTCGCCCCCGGCGACGCGCTGCGGCTGCGCCACCGCCTCGTCGTCTGCTCCCGCGTCCTGGACGCCGCGGAGGTGGGCGCCCTCGCCGCGGAGCTGGCGCCGTGAGCGCCGGCGGCGTGCCGGAGTTCCCCGGCGCGGTCGGCATCAGCGGCCTGGACGTCTACCCCTGGCCCACCGCGGACGGGCTGCACGGCGGTTCCCCGCACGTGCACACCTGCTGCGCGGAGGGCTACGTCGTCGTCGCCGGCACCGGCGAGCTGCACACGCTGTCCTCGGCGGGTTTCCGGCGGACCCCGCTGGCCGCGGGCGACGTCGTGTGGTTCACCCCGGGCACGATCCACCGCGCGGTGCAGCAGGACGGCCTGCGGGTGGTGGTCCTCATGCAGAACTCCGGTCTGCCCGAGGCCGGCGACGCGGTGCTGACGTTCCCGCCGGAGCACCTCGTGGACCGGGACGCCTACGAGCGCGCCGCCTCGCTGCTCGGTCCCGACGGGCAGCCCTCCGCCGAGCGCGCCCGGGCCCGCCGCGACCTGGCCGTGGCCGGGTTCGGCGAGCTGGTGCGGCGCACGCAGGCCGGTGACACCGGGGCGCTGGCGCAGTTCCACGCGGCCGCCGCGGCCCTGGTCGCACCCCGGCTGCCGGAGTTCCGCCGGCGCTGGGAGGCCGGGGCCGCGGCGGCGGCCCGCACCACCGGCGAGCACCTCGACGCCCTCGCCCGCGGCGAGGCAGGTCACCTCGCCGCGGGTGCCGTGCACCAGCTCGGGGCGCCGGAGCGGACGCTGGGGATGTGCGGTTTCCTCACCGCCTACGACCGGGTGCGACCGCAGGCGGCGCCGATCGGCTGACCGGGTGCGGGCCGGGCGGCGGTCCAGCCGCCCGGCCCGCCGGTCATCGTCGTGACCGGCGCATGGAGGTCGCGAGCACGACCGAGCCGACCAGTCCGGCGAGCCCGAGCGCTGCGGTCAGCCTGGCGGCGAGCTGCAGACCCCAGGGGCTCCCGGCGCCGGAGCAGCCGCCGCCCGCACCGTCGGCCTCCCCGGGGCACGTGGTCCACGGCTGCCAGGCCATCACGACGATGGCCGCGACGCCGACCACGACCAGGGCCGCGCTCACCAGCAGCACCGCGGACGTGCGCGACCGGTCGTCCCACCGCACGGTTCGTCCCATCCGACGCACCCTCCCCTCCTCGCCCGGCATCCTCCCGCGAGGTCGTGCCCGGCGCACGCGCCCACCCGGCACCTGCCTTGCCCCGCAGCGGGTTCAGCCGCCGACGTGGATGCCGGGACGCCGGGCCGGGTCGGCCTCGACGGTGCGCAGGATCTCGCGGACCACCGGCGCGGTGTCGCCCCGGCCGAGGATGAGGTAGCGCATCAGGTGACCGAGCGGGTTGCCCTCGGACCACTCGAAGTGGCAGTGCGGGCGCACCCCGGTCGCGTCGCGCAGCGCCAGCAGGAGGGCGGCGATGGCGTTGGGCGCGGCGGGCGCCCGCATGCGCAGCACCCGGTAGGGGCCCACCTCGACACCGCGCACGGAGAGCACGTCGCTGAACGCGGAGGGGTCGACGACCTCCACCTCGAGGAACTCCACGTCGGCCCGGCCCGGCACGGGGTTCATCCCCCGCACGGCGGCCTCCTTGGCCCGGTACTCCGCCTCGTCGCCGACACCGGGGCGGTTGGCGATCAGGTGCAGCGCACCGTCGTAGGCGAGGGACTCGCCGATGAGGCGCCGGGCGGTCTCGTCGAACTCGATGCGCTCGGCGCGCAGCTCGGTGGTGCGGCTGACGCGGGAGACGAGGGAGATGACGACGATGCCGGCGACGAAGAACGCCGAGATCGCGATGCCGTCGGGCTTGGCGACGATGTTCTCCACGAGCGCGTAGACGAGCACGGCGGTGAGGACGCCGAAGGCGGCGGTCGCGCGGCGGCGGCGCTTGCGGGCGCTGGAGACGGCCACCGCGACGGCGCCGGACACCATCATCGCCAGGATCCCCGTGGCGTAGGCACCGGCCTGCGCGTCGACGTCGGCCTCGAAGAGGACGGTGATGAGGATGCAGACCGCGGTGTAGACGAGGACGACGGGCCGCACGGCACGGCCCCACTCCGGCGCCATGCCGTAGCCGGGCAGGTAGCGCGGCACGATGTTGACCAGCCCGGCCATCGCGGAGGCGCCGGCGAACCACAGGATGAGGATGCTGGAGACGTCGTAGGCGGTGCCGAAGGCGTTGCCGAGGTGCTCGTGCGCCAGGTAGGCCATGGCCCGCCCGGCGGCCTCCCCGCCCTCCTCGAAGGCCTCCTCGGGGATCAGCACGGTCGTCACGAAGCTCGTCGCGACGAGGTAGCCGCTCATGACGACCGCGGCGGCGGTGAGGAGCTTGCGGGTGTTGCGCACCCGCGCGGCGAGGCGCTCGGCGGGCGTGGCGCCCTCGGCGGCGACCAGCGGCATCATGCTCACGCCGGTCTCGAACCCCGACAGGCCGAGCACGAGCAGCGGGAAGGCGAGCACCGCGGGCACGACGACGTCGGAGAACCCGGAGCCGCCGGCGGTGAGCCGCTGCGTCCAGCCCTCCAGCAGCGCCGGGTCGCGCAGCAGCTCGGCCACGCCCGCGCCGACGACGACCGCGTTGAGCAGCAGGAAGGCCGCCACGAGCGGGATGGCCACCGCCACGGCCTCGCTGAACCCCAGCAGGAAGACCCCGCCGAGGACGAGGAGCAGCACGACGGTGATGCCGACGGCGTGCCCGTGCAGCGCCTCGGGCAGGTAGGGGTTCTCGAGGGCGTGCACCGTGGCGTCGGCGCTGGACAGCGTGATCGTGATGATCCACGACGTGGCGACGAACCCGAGGAGCACGAGGACGAAGACCTTGCCCCGCCAGAAGGGCAGCAGGTCCTCCAGCATCGCGACCGAACCCTGCCCGTGGGGGCTCTCCGCGGCCACCCGCCGGTACATCGGCAGCATCCCCAGCAGGGTGAGCGCCACGATGAGCAGCGTCGCCAGCGGGGACAGCGCCCCGGCGGCCACCGCCGCGATGCCCGGCAGGTAGGAGAGGGTGGAGAAGTAGTCCACGCCGGTCAGGCACATGACCTTCCACCACGCCTGCGGCACCGCGTGCCCCTCCTCCGCCACCGGGCCGGGCGGGGCCACCCGGTGGGCCAGCAGCCACCCCTTCACCCCCCGCGCCGGCGGCCGCGGCGGGGTGGGCGAGGGCACCTGGGCCGGGACGGCGAAGTCGGGGCTCGTGCTCATGCTGGGTGTCCTCGTCTCTGCACGGGTCCTGCGGCGGGCGCCCACCGGGTGCCTGCGGAACCGTAACCACCACCGGCCGCGGGCGCGGCCCGGCACCGGGCGGGCACCGGGTCGGTCGCGGGGTGCGGGAGGATCTGGGCCGTGACCCACGCCGACTCGCCCCCGATCGCCATGCCGTCCAAGGACACCCGGCTGTGCATCTCGCTGGCCGCGCGCCCGAGCAACCTGGGCACCCGGTTCCACAACCGGCTCTACGCCGAGCTGGGCCTGGACTTCGTGTACAAGGCGTTCACGACGTCCGACCTGCCCGCCGCGATCGCCGGGGTGCGGGGTCTGGGCATCCGCGGCTGCAGCGTCTCGATGCCCTTCAAGGAGGACGCCCTCGCCCTCGTCGACGTGGTGGAGCACTCCGCGGACGTCATCCGCAGCCTGAACACGATCGTCAACGACGACGGGCACCTCAGCGCGCACAACACCGACTACGCGGCCGTGGCGCAGCTGCTGGCCGAGCACGGGGTGCCGGCCGGTGCGGACTTCGCGGTCTGCGGCAGCGGCGGGATGGCCAAGGCCGTGGTCGCCGCGCTGCGCGACGCCGGGTTCGAGCGGGGCACCGTCGTGGCGCGCAACGAGGCCACCGGCCGGGAGCTGGCCGAGCGCTACGGCTACGGCTGGGCCCCCGGGCTGGGCGCGGCGCGCCCCCGGCTGATCGTCAACGCCACCTCCGTCGGCATGGCCGGTGGCGCGGGCGCCGACGAGCTGCCGGTGCCGGGCGAGGCGGTCGACGCCGCCGAGACGGTGTTCGAGGTGGTCGCGACCCCGGCGGAGACGCCGCTGCTGCGCCGGGCCCGCGCCCGCGGCCTGCGCACGATCACCGGGGTGGAGGTGCAGGCGCTGCAGGCGGCGGGGCAGTTCGAGCTGTACACCGGGGTGCGGCCCACGCCGGAGCAGGTCCGCGCGGCCTCGGAGTTCGCCCGCGCCACGGCGTAGGGCACGGGGCGGGGACGTCCCGCCCGCGACGCGCCGTGTCGCGCGATCGGACGTCCCCGCCGCGGCGTCAGCGGCCGGCGCGCACCAGCGCCGCGACCTTCGAGCCGGGCGGGTTGGTCAGGGTGGTGGAGCCGAGCCGCACGGTGGGCACGGTCTCGTCGCCGCCGTTGACGGAGCGGACGAACTCCCGCGCGGCGGGGTCCTCCCAGATGTTGCGCCAGCGCGCGTGCACGCGGCGCAGCTTCAGGTCCACGCGCAGCTTCATGCAGAAGGGGCAGCCGGGCCGCCAGAACACCTCGGGGATGTCGTCGGCCTCGGCCCTGCCGGGTGCGTCCATCCCACCAGGCTAGGAGCGCCGCGGCGTTCCCGGAAGCACCTGCTCACGCTGCGCGAGGGGGACGTTCCGCGCCCGGAGCGGGCCGCACGCTGTCGGCGGGGCGGGCTAGCGTCGGACCGTGACCACGCTGGAGAACCGGCCGAACACCGCGCTCCTCGTCGTCGACGCGCAGCGGGGCGTCGTCGCCCGCACGCACGAGCGCGACACCGTCGTCGCCACCATCCGCGGCCTGGTGGAGCGGGCGCGGCAGCACCGGGTGCCCGTCGTGTGGGTGCAGCACTCCGGCGAGGAGGTCCCGCGGGGCGGGGAGGCGTGGCGGATCGTGCCCGAGCTGGCGCCGGACGGCGGCGAGCCCGTCGTGCACAAGTCCTACGGCGACTCCTTCGAGGCCACCGACCTGGAGGGGGTGCTGGCGCGGCTCGGCGTGGGGCGGCTCGTCGTCGCGGGCGCGCAGTCCGACGGCTGCATCCGCTGCACGGCGCGCTGGTGCGCGGCTACGACACCGTGCTCGTCGCCGACGCCCACACCACCGAGGACCTCACCGCGTGGGGCGCACCGCCACCGGCGCAGGTGATCGCGCACACGAACCTGTACTGGTCGTACCAGACGGCGCCGGGGCGCACCGCGGGGACGGCCGCGGCCGCGGACGTGGAGTTCGCCGCGACGGCCTGACGCCCGGCGGGCACCTCAGCGCCACCGGCACCAGCGGGTGCGCCCACGCCTGCGGGTCGAACGCGCAGCGACCCCTGCCGTCACGCCGGCCACCAGCCCGGGAAGTGGTGCACGGGGCCGCTGCCACCGCCCACGCCGAGGTCGCGGCCGGCCAGCAGCGCCGCGTGCAGGTAGTCGCGGGCGGCCTCGGCGACCTCCGACCAGTCCCCGCCCCGGGGCGCGCCGCGCACCGCCGCCAGCGCGGCCAGCGCCGCGGACAGCGTGCAGCCGGTGCCGTGGGTGTGGGGGGTGTCGAGGCGCTCGCGGGCCAGCAGCCGGGTGCCGGTGGCGTCGGTGAGCACGTCGACGCTCTCGCCGCCGCCGAGGTGGCCGCCCTTGAGCAGCACCGCCCGGGCGCCGCGGGAGCGCAGCTCCTCCGCCTGCGCGACGAGGCCGTCGACGTCGGTGGCGGCCTGCCGCCCCAGCAGCACCGCCGCCTCGGGGGCGTTGGGCGTCACCAGGTCCACCAGGGGCAGCAGCTCGCCGGTGAGGACGCCGACGGCGTCGTCGTCGAGGAGGCGGTCGCCGCTGGTGGCGACCATGACGGGGTCCAGGACGACGGTGCCGCCGTCGCGGCGGCGCAGCACGTCGGCGACCTCCGCGGCGAGCGCGGCGCTGCCCAGCATGCCGATCTTCGTGGCGTGCACGCCGACGTCGTCGAGCAGCACGTCGAGCTGGTCGCGCAGGAACTCCCGGGGCACCGCGTGGACGCCGCGCACCCCGCGGGTGCTCTGCGCGGTGAGCGCGGTCAGCACCGCCGTGCCGTAGGCCCCCAGCGCGCTGAAGGTCTTGAGGTCGGCCTGGATCCCGGCGCCGCCGCTGGGGTCGCTGCCGGCGATCGTGAGGGCGACGCGGGCGGTCACGGGGTTCCTCCGGGGGCGCTCGGACCGGCAGGGGAGGTGGGCAGCAGGGCGCGGGCCGCGGCCGCCGGGTCCGGCGCGGCGCAGACCGCGGAGACGACGCAGATGCCCGCGACACCCGTGGCGCGCACCGCCTCGGCGTCGGCGGCCCCGATGCCGCCGATCGCGACGACGGGTAGGGCGCTGGCGGCCACGACCTCGCGCAGGCCGTCCAGCCCGAGCGGGGCCGCGGCGTCCGGTTTCGTCGCCGTCGACCACACCGGGCCGGCCCCCAGGTGGTCCACGGTGCCCGGCGGCAGCGCGCAGGCGGCGCGGGCCTGCCCGGGCGTGGAGACGGACAGCCCGAGGAGCTTGTCCGGCCCGAGGAGGGCGCGCACCTCCTGCACCGGCAGGTCGTCCTGCCCGAGGTGCACGCCGTCGGCGCCGGCCAGCAGCGCCACGTCCACGGCGTCGTCGACGAGCACCGGCACCCCGGTGCCCGCGACGGCGTCCTGCACGGCCCGCACCAGGGCCAGCAGCTCGCGGCGGGAGGCGTCCTTGTCGCGCACCTGCACCGCGCTCACCCCGCCCGCCACGGCGGCCCGCACGACGTCGGGCACGCCGCGCGCCCCGGCCAGGTGGGTGTCGGTGACGAGGTAGAGCGTCAGGTCCGCGGGCCGCGGGCCCCTCACGCCAGCCGGGCCCCGGCCCGCACCGCGTCGGGCCCCACGGCGTCGAGCGCGTCGAGCCAGGCGATCGCGAAGGACCCGGGTCCGCCGCACACCTCGGCGGCGACCTCGGCGGCCAGGCCGACGTGCACGTGCGCGGCGACGGCGGCCAGCAGCGGGAGCACGACCGCGGCGGTGGTGGCGGCGCTCACCGCGCCGAGGGCGCAGCCGGCCCCCGTGGTGCGGGTGAGCAGCGGGTCGCCGCCGCTGACGCGGACGGTGCGGGTGCCGTCGGTGACGACGTCGACGTCCCCGGGGACCGCGACCGCGGCGCCGGTGCTCATCCCCAGCGCCCCGGCGGCCTCGGCGGCGTCCTCGCGGGCGGCGGTGGAGTCCACCTCGCGCCCGCCGCCGCCGGCACCGGCGAGGGCCAGCACCTCCGAGGCGTTGCCGCGCACCACGGCCGGGCGGTGCTCCAGCAGCTCGCCCGCCAGCCGGGTGCGGAACCCCAGCGCCCCGACGGCCACCGGGTCCAGCACCCACGGGGTGCCGTGCTGCGCGGCGGCGGCGGCCGCCAGCCGCATGGCGCGGGCGGTGTCGTCGGTGGGGGTGCCGACGTTGACGAGGACGGCGGAGGCGACGGCGGCGAAGGCGGCGGCCTCGTGGGGGTTGTCGACCATGGCCGGCGCGGCTCCCGCCGCCAGCAGCGCGTTGGCGGTGATCGTCTGCACGACGGAGTTGGTGATGCACTGCACGAGCGGGGCCGCGCCCGTGAGCGCCTCCCGCGCGGCGGCCACCGCCCGGGCGTCGACGGGCTCGGCCGGGGCACGGCGCACAACTGCGGCACTCATCCTGTGACATCCCTCCGGCAGCACGACCTGCATCAGGTTCGACGGGTGTGATCTCAGCCCCGCGCGTGCGGGGCACCCCGTGTCAGCACGCGCACCGTAGCAGGGCGCTCGCCGGGGGGCTCGCAGCGCGTTTCGCGCGGCCGGTGGGCGGGCACTGCCCCTGGGAGGGTCGGCGACGGCCGCCGGCCGCGGGGGAGGTACCACGTGAGTCTCAACATGTCGGGCCGGGCCACGACGAACCTGCCCACCCGCACGGCGGGGCAGTGGCTGTCCCTCATCGCGGGTGCGGCTTTCGTGCTGATCGGGCTGGCGGGGTTCTTCGTGACGGGGTTCTCCGGCTGGACGGAGCACGACCAGGAGCAGACCCTGCTGGGCCTGTCGCTCAACCCGCTGCACAACGTCGTGCACCTGGCCCTGGGGGCGCTGGGGCTGGTGATGTGGCGCAGGGCGGTGCTCGCCCGCTGGTACGGGGTGGTGCTGTTCGTCGGCTACACCGGGGCGCTGGTGCTGGGCCTGACGACGCGCAACGAGCCGCACAACGACGTGCTCAACCTCAACCAGCCCGACGACGTCCTCCACGGCCTGCTCGCGGTGCTCGGGTTGATCATCGCCTTCGTGCCGGTGCGCACCGAGCGCCGGCCCTCGACGGCGGAGCTGCGCTGAGACCCGGGCCGGCGGCCGGGCGCCGCCTCAGCCGCCCGCCAGCCGCGCGTTGACGGCGGCGGGGGCCAGCACCCGGTCGGTGACGAGGTGGGCCAGGCCGACGACCGCGGCGCGCTCCCCCAGGCGGGTCAGCTCCACCCGCAGGTGGCGGGTCGCGCGGGGCAGCGACAGCGGGTAGAGGCCCTCGCGCAGCCCGGTGAGCAGCGCCGCGGAGGCCAGGTCGCCGGCGACGACGAGGACGCCGGGGTTGACGACGCAGACGAGGGTGGCCACGACCTGCCCGATGCGGCGGCCGGCCTCCCGCACCAGGGCCGCGGCCCGGGCGTCGCCGCCGGCGCTCAT
>NZ_BAABIL010000040.1:0-11946 GCF_039542765.1 Kineococcus glutinatus | reverse complement strand
CCACCGTCTCCGGTGCCAGCGCCACGGCGACGACGCTGACGAGCAGCAGGGCGCCGACGACGAGGAACGGCGTCCGCAGCGGCGCGTCGGCGTGCTGGGCCAGCAGGCCGGCGACGAGGGTGCCCACGCCGAGGCCGCCGGTGTTGGCGGCGGTGGAGACGACCTCCCCGCGCTGCCCGGGGCGGCCGGGCCGGTGCGCGCGGTGCAGCTCGTGCAGGTGCGCCGTGGCGGCGGAGGTGAGCACGCCCACGCCCAGGCCGGTGACCAGCCGGGCGAGCAGCAGCACCGGCAGCGAGGTGCCGGTGAGGAACAGCGCGGCGGCGAGCAGCTCCAGCGCGAGCCCGGCCAGCACGACCCGCTTGCGCCCCACCCGGTCCGAGACGTGCCCGGCCAGCAGCAGGCTGAGCACCACCCCGACCGCGTAGACGGCGAAGACGACCGTCACCGTGAAGGTGGAGAAGCCGACCTCGGCCTGGTACAGCGCGTACAGCGGGGTGGGGACGGTCGAGAAGGCCATCGCGGAGGTGAGCGCCAGCGCGACGAGCCAGAAGCCGGCGCCGTGCCGCCGCGCGCCCGGCCGCCGCCGGGTGGCGGGGCGGTCCGCGGCGGGTGCCCGGACGGCGGGTGACCGCAGGGCGGGTGTGGCGGTGGCCGAGGACATGCGGTTCTCCGACGGGTGGGGCCGGTGGGACGGGGCAACCCTCGCGACGACGCACCCATCGTGTCCAACGAGAGTTCCCGCTCGCAGCGATCGCTGCGGGAGATGATGGGCGGGTGGAGCTTCGACACCTGGAGTACTTCGCGGCCGTCGCGCAGGAGCGCAGCTTCACCCGCGCCGCGGCCCGGCTGAACACCGTGCAGTCCAACGTCTCCGCGGCCGTCAGGTCGCTGGAGCGCGAGCTGGGCGCCGCGCTGCTGGAGCGCACCTCCCGCACCGTCTCGCTCACCGACGCCGGAGCGGCCCTGCTGCCCCGGGCGCACGCCGTGCTGGACGCCGCCCGCGACGCCCGCGACGCCGTCTCGCAGGTCCGCGGCGGGCTGCGCGGCACCTTGCGCGTCGGCACCCTGACCTCGGTCGGCCTGGTGGACCTGCCGGAACTGCTCGGGCGCTTCCACCGGCAGCACCCGGGGGTGCGGCTGCAGGTCAGCGTCGCCCCCTCCGGCTCCGGCGGGCTCGTCGAGGCGCTGCGCGAACGGCGCCTGGACGTCGCCCTCGTCTCGGTGCCCGGGCCGGCGCCCGCGGGGATCCGGCTGACCCGGCTGGCGGAGTCCGTCATCGACCTCGTCGTGCCGGACGGCCACCGGCTGGCCGACCGCGAGGAGGTCCACATCGGCGACCTCGCGGACCTGGAGTTCATCGACTTCCCCGTCGGCTACGGAAACCGCACCGTCGCCGACCGCGCCTTCGCCGCCGCGTCCGTCGCCCGCCGCGTCGGCATCGAGATCACCGACATCGCCACCGGCGCCGACTTCGTGCGCCACGGCCTCGGGATCGCGCTGCTGCCCCGCTTCGTCATCGCCGAGCGCCCCGGCACCCGGCGGCTCACCGTCACCGGTGCCGACCTCACCTGGCCGCTGTCCCTCGCGGTGCCGACCAACCGGCCCCTGGGCGCCGCGGCGCGGGCGCTGCGCGACCTCATCGCGCAGCGGACCGCTCCCGCCTGATGCTCGCGCTGCACCGGTGGGTGGGCTCTGCGACCCTGGCGGCGACCGGCGCCGCGGCCGGGTGCCGCCGGAGCGGCCGGATCCGACGAGGGAGCTGCGCGTGCCCGTGCGACCGTCCCGCCCCCCGCTGGCCGCCGCCTGCCTCACCGCGGTGCTCGCGGTGGCCGGGTGCAGCGGTGGTCCCGACCGGCCGGAGGAGACGGCGGCGGCCACCGCGCCCCCGGTCGCCACCGCCACCCCGACCAGCGGCACCACGCCGGGCAGCACGCCGGCCGGCACCACGTCCGGAACCGGTGCACCCGGAACCGGTGCACCCGGCCCCACCCCGGGCGGCCCCACCCCGGGCGGTACCCCCGCCGCCGGCGGGCTCACCGAGCGGGCGCTGCGGGCCGCGCCCGTGCCGGCCATGTGCGACCGCCCCGGCGGGGACCTCGTCGACGGCGAACTGCCCGGCCTGCCCGCCGAGGAGGGTTTCACCCGGCTCGGCGAGGTCGCGCTCGGGGACCTCGACGGCGACGGTGCCGACGAGGCCGTCGCCCTCGTCTCCTGCAACGGCGGTGGCAACGCCGTCTTCACCACGGTCTTCGTCTACGACACCGGGCCCCGCGTCGTCGGCACCCTCGACCCGCTGGACGGCGAACCCCCGCAGCGTGCGGGGGGGCTGCTGTACGACGACGTCTCGATCAGCGAGGGCACCGTCGCCGTGACCGCCGCCGACTCCGACGGCGAGGACCCCGAGTGCTGCCCCACCCGCCACCTCGGCGCGGCCTTCACCCTCACCGGTGGCCGGATCCAGCGCCTCGCCGCCGACCCGCCGGGAACGGCGGACCACCTCGGCATCGACGGGTGGGGGCCCCTGCGCGTGGGTGACACCTACGGGCGGGTGTCGCTGCGGACGGGCTGGCCCGTGCACGTCGACCACGTCGACGGGTACGACCCCGAGGACTCCTGCTCCTACGTCGGCCTCGGCGACCAGCAGGACGCCTACGGCCTCGGCCACGACCAGCGCGTCGCCTCCGTCGTCGTCACGACCCGCGGGATCAGCACGCCGTCGGGCGCCCAGGTCGGCGACGGCGAGCAGCAGGTGGTCGACACCTACGCCGACCCGGACGTCGACGTGGTCGTCGAGCGCGTCCCCAACCTCTACGGCACCGTCGACGACCTCGTGGTCTCCGCCGGCAGCCGGGGCCGGGTGCTGCGGTTCGTCTTCGACGAGGACCGCCGGGTCGTGCAGGTGCACGCCGGGGAGCGCGAGTTCGCCATGGCACCCGAGGGCTGCCTCTGAACCCCGGTCAGCCGGCGCGGCGGGCCAGCTGCAGCAGGTTGAGGTGGTGCTTGCGGACCGAGCCCGACGGCCGGGGTGCGACGAGCGCGCGGATCCCGGCGAACAACTCCTCCCGCTGGCGCGGTGAGGCGGCGATGTGGCCCGAGTAGCTGGACAGCAGCGCCAGGTACTCCTCGACGGGGTACTCCCGGTCCCACACGTAGCGGTGCACCTCGGGTTCGGTGAACTCCCCGCTGGCGCGGATCGCGTCGACGTCCGGGGCCGGCACGGCCTCCGGTGGCTGCGGGCCGCCCTTGCCGTCACCCATCCCCACGGCGTCGTAGACCCGCTCCACCTCGCGGAAGAACCCGTCGCCGCCCTCGGGCAGCACGTGCTCGGTCGCGACGATCGCCAGCACGCCGCCCGGGCGCAGCAGCTCCGCCGCGCGGGAGAACGCGACCCGCTGGTCCAGCCAGTGCCACGCCGTCGCCGCGAACACGACGTCGAAGGGCGGGCCCGCGGGTGGCCGCCAGCCCTCGAACGCCGACCCCACCACCGCCACGTCCCCCAGCCCGGCGAGCACGCGGCGCGCGACCGCGGCCAGCTCCCGCCCCGGCTCCAGCGCCACGACGGACCAGCCGAGGGCGAGCAGGCCCCGCGTCGCCTTCCCCGTGCCCGCGCCGATCTCCAGCACCCGCACCGGGGTGGTCCCCCGCGGGGTTCCCGGGCCCACGGCCGCCGCCAGGTCGTCGAACAGCCGCCGCGGGTACGTCGGCCGCACCCGCTCGTACAGCTCCGCGACGGTGTCGAACGTCGCCGCGAGCCCCGTGAACCGGCCCTGCTCGGTCATGCCGCACCTCCCGGGTCCCAGTGTGCGCGCCCCGCAGGTGGCAGGCTCCCGCCGTGACCGGTCCCGACGACCCCGCCGACGACCCCGCCACCCGCACGCGGGACGCCTGGGAGCGGGCCTCGCACAAGCACGTGCGCGAGCACGACGACCTGCTGGCCGAGGCCCGGCGGGTGCGGCTGCTGCCGGTGGAGGAGGAACTGCTCGCCCCCGTGCTGGCGCACCGGCCCCACGTGCTGCACCCCCAGAGCGGTCACGGTCTGGACGACGTCGCGCTGGTGCGGGCCGGTGCCCGGTCGGTCCTGGGGCTGGACTACAGCCGCACCGCGGTCACCGCCGCCCAGCGGCGCGCCGACGCGCTCGCCGTGCCCTGCCGCTACGTCGTGGCCGAGCTGCCCCCGCTACCGGTGGACGACGCGTGCGCCGACCTGGTCTACACCGGCAAGGGCGCGCTGATCTGGCTGCCCGACCTGGAGGCCTGGGCCGCGGAGGTGGCGCGCGTGCTGCGCCCCGGTGGGCACCTGTTCGTCCACGAGCAGCACCCGATGGTGCCGCTGTGGTCGTGGGACGAGGACGAGGCGCGCATCCGGCCCGACCGCAGCTACTTCGCGCGCAGCCACGTCAACGACACCTTCCCCGCCCTCGGTGCGGTGGAGCGCCAGCACACCCTCGCCGAGATCGTCGTGGCCGTCGGCCGTGCCGGCCTGCAGCTGCTGGACCTCGTCGAGCACCCCGAGCCGTTCTGGAAACCCACCGGCACGCGGGCCGAGGCCTGGGGCGGGCGGTTGCCGAACACCGTCAGCCTGCTCGCCCGGCGGGGCTGAGCGGGCGCGACCCCCTGCCCGGCGGCGACGGCCGACGTTACGGTGGACGGGTGCCGATCGACAGCATCGTGCTCCACGTCCGCGACCTGCAGCGGATGACGAGGTTCTGGTCCGACGCCCTGGGGTACCGGCTCCGCGAGGGCGGCACCGGCGAGGGCGACGCCTCGCCGGTGCTGGTGCCCGAGCGCGGACCGGGCGTCCCGCTCACCCTGGACACCGACGACACCACGCACCTGGACCTGCGCACCGGCAGCGCCGCCGAGCAGCAGGCCGAGGTCGAGCGGCTGATCTCCCTGGGCGCCCGGCGCCTGGCGTGGGACCTCGAGCCCGGCGCGACCCACGTCGTGCTCGCCGACCCCGAGGGCAACCCGTTCTGCGTCGTCGTCGACGCCGGCGTGCAGAACCCCGAGACCGACCGCCGAGCGCAGCTCGAGGCCCCGGCCGCGCTCCGCGGGTGGCAGGCGGGTGAGGGCGAGCCGCTGCACGGGTGATCCGCGCGGGCCGGTCCGGGGGAGGGCTCCCGGACCGGCCTACGCTGCTGTGGTGACGGAGCTGAACGAGGAGGAGCTGCGCCTCCTGCGGGAGACGTTCGAGATGGCGCGCAACGGGGAGACCGAGCGCCTCGCGGAACTCGTGGGGGCCGGCCTGCCGGTGAACCTCACGAATTCCAGCGGTGACACGCTCCTCATCCTCGCCGCCTACCACGTGCACCCGGCGACGGTGCGGATGCTGCTCGCCGCGGGCGCCGACACCTCCCGGGTCAACGACCGCGGGCAGACGGCGATCGCGGCGGCCACCTTCCGCCGCTCGACGGAGATCGTCACCGACCTGCTCGCCGCGGGTGCCGACCCGGAAGCGGGCGAGCGCTCGGCCGTGGCGATCGCCACGGTGTTCGAGCTGCCGGACATGCTGGCCCTGCTGCGGGGCGAGCCGGCCTGAGGGCGGCCCGCCCCGCGGGCGCGGTCAGCCGCGCCCGAACAGCCTGGCCAGCAGGCGGGCGAAGAACCCGCGCTGCTGCGGTGCCGGTGCGGCCAGGACCTCGGGTCCGGTGGTCGCGGGCTCGGAGGTCACCGGCTCGGAGGTCACCAGCTCGGGGATCGCGGGCTCGGTGGCCGCGGGCTCGGGGGTCACCGGCTCGGCCGGTGCGGGTGCGGCGGCCCGGCTCGGCAGGAGCTCGGCGCCCGCCGCGGTGGGCGGGGGGACGAAGGTCGGCGCGAACGCCGCGACCTGCTCCCCGCCGGCCGTGCCGCCCAGCACCGCGGCGGCCAGCTCCAGCCCGGAGGCCTGGACCGGCACGATGGACCGCGCGCCGCCGGGGCGGGGCGCGTCGGGGTCGGCGGTGGTCGTCATGGGGAACTCCGGCTCTGCGGGGAACGGGCGGTCGGGAAGGACGTCGGCTCACCCGGCCCGGGAGCTGAGCGCCGTAGGACGCGACCACCCGGACGCAGCAGCGCCGGGTGCGCGGCCGGTCGGCCCCGCGGCCGCCGGTGATACTGGGCGCATGGGTCACGAGCACGCGGTGCGCGACTTCCTGCGGGCGCGCCGGGCGGCGGTCGCCCCCGTCGACGTCGGGCTGCCGATCGCCCCGGGGACCCGGCGGGTCCCCGGCCTGCGCCGGGAGGAGGTCGCCTCGCTCGCCGGGGTCAGCGTCGACTACTACACCCGGCTGGAGCAGGGCCGAGCCATGCACGTCTCGGAGTCCGTGCTCGCAGCCGTCGCGCGCGCCCTCCGCCTCGACGAGGAGGAGGCGCAGCACCTGCGCGACCTCGTCGGCCAGGCGACGAACGGCCGGTCGAGGCGACCTGCACCGCAACGCGTCCGTCCCGGGCTGCTGCAGCTGCTGGGCGCGGTGGGGAACCTGCCCGCGTACGTCCTCGGCAGCCACGGCGAGGTGCTCGCCAGCAACGCCCTGGCCCGCGCGCTGCTCACCGACTTCGACGCGGTGCCCGTGGCCGAGCGCAACCTCGTCCGCTGGCTGTGCACGGACCCCGCCGCCCGGGAGCTGTTCTGCGACTGGGAGGAGGTCGCCTCCGACGCCGTCGCCGTCCTGCACCGGCAGGTCGGGCGCGACGCCTGCGACCCGGTGATCGCCGCGCTGGTGGGGGAGCTGTCCGTCGTCAGCGCGGACTTCGCGCGCTGGTGGGCCAGCCAGCGGGTGTTCGCCCGCGCCTCGGGCGTGCAGCGCCTGCACCACCCGATCGTCGGCCGCCTCGACCTGGCGCTGGAGACGCTCCTGGTGCCCGGACCGGTGGAGCAGTCCCTCGTGGTGCGCAGCGCCGAGCCCGGCTCGCCGTCGGAGCAGGCGCTGGCGCTGCTGGCGAGCTGGACGGCGGCTCCCCCCACCGGTGGGGTGCGGGCGGACGGTGCCGGACGCGGCGCTGCGGGCGCCGGGGACGTCTCCGGCACCCGCAGCGGCGGTTCGTGAGCGTCCCCCGCGCGGGGGACGGGTCGGTCAGGCGCCGATCGTCGCGGTGTCGATGACGAAGCGGTAGCGCACGTCGCTGGCGACGACCCGCTCGTACGCCTCGTTGATCCGGTCGGCCGCGATGACCTCGATCTCCGCGCCCAGGCCGTGCTCGGCGCAGAAGTCGAGCATCTCCTGCGTCTGCGCGATGCCGCCGATCATGGAGCCGGCCAGCGAGCGCCGGTTCGGGATGAGCGAGAACGCCTTGACGGACATGGGGTTCTCCGGGGCGCCCACCTCGACGAGGGTGCCGTCCACGGCCAGCAGGCCGAGGTAGGCGTCGAGGTCGATGTTCGCCGAGACGGTGTTGATGATGAGGTCGAACGAGTTGGCGAGCTGCTCGAACGTGTCCGGGTCGCTCGTGGCGAAGTACCGGTCGGCGCCCAGGCGCAGGGCGTCCTCCTGCTTCTTCAGCGACTGCGACAGCACGGTGACCTCCGCGCCGAGCGCGTGGGCGATCTTGACGCCCATGTGGCCCAGGCCGCCGAGGCCGACGATCGCGACGCGCTTGCCCGGCCCGGCGCCCCAGTGCTTCAGCGGGGAGTACAGGGTGATGCCCGCGCACAGCAGCGGCGCCGCGACGTCCAGCTCGATGCCCTCGGGGATGCGGCAGACGAAGTCCTCGGTGACGACGACGGACTGCGAATACCCGCCCTGGGTGGGCTGCCCGTCGCGGCCGATGGCGTTGTAGGTGCCGATGTTGCCCTTCAGGCAGTACTGCTCCTCGCCCTTGCGGCAGTTCTCGCACTCGCGGCAGGAGTCGACCATGCAGCCGACGCCGACGCGGTCGCCGACGGCGTGCTTGGTGACCTCCGACCCGACGGCCGTGACGATCCCCGCGATCTCGTGCCCGGGCACGACCGGGAACAGCGTCTCGCCCCACTCACCGCGGGCGGTGTGGATGTCGGAGTGGCAGATCCCGGCGAACTTGATGTCGATGACGACGTCGTGGGGACCGGGGTCGCGGCGCTCGATCGTCGTGGGGGCCAGCGGCTCCGTGGCGGAGGGGGCGGCGTAGGCGTGCACGGTCGGCATGCGCAGGTCTCTCCTGGTGGTGGGGAACGGCTCCGGCGTGGCGCGGCGGAGCCCTGCACCGAGGCTAACCAGCGCGCGGCGGGCCCGCCCGCCGCGAGGGTGGCTCTGGCCGGGCCACCCTCGCGGCGGCGGGGCGGGAACAGCGGTGCCCGGGGGAGCGGGCGCCCGGGCAGGAGGTGTCCACAGGTGACGCACAGCAACCGACCCGGCTGCCGGGCCGGCGTGGCCGTCGGGTTGGCTACCGCTCGGTCTCGGCTGCGGAGGGAGGACGGCGTGGTCGCGTGCGGGTGCGGTCCGCCGTCGGCGGCCGCGGGGAGCGGTTGCCGGCGGGACTGCGGCACCGAGCGCATCGGCGCCCTCGCCGTCGCGGCCCGCGTCCTCGACGAGGCCGCCGACGTGCGGGACCTCGACGAGGCGTTCCGCCGCGACCCGCTGCTGCGCAGCGTCGTCGTGACGGGCTCGCGGGGGGTGCGCCTCGTCGACCGCACGTGGTTCGCGCTGGTCGCAGGTGCCGGCGGGCCGGGCGGGGTCGGTGCCCGCCACGGCGTCGGCGAGCTCGACGTGCCCGGCTGCCTCGTGCTCGACGCCCGCGTCCCCGTGACGCGCGCCGCCGAGCTGCTCCTCGCCCGGCCCGACGACGGTGGCACGCCCGACGACGTCGTCGTCACCACGCCGGGGGAACCCGTCCGGACCGCGGCGGTCAGCGCGGTCTTCCGGAGCGTCGCCGCCCACTACGCCCGCCGGCCGCTCCGCGACCCCCTCACCGGCCTGCCCAGCCGCTCGTACCTGCTGCACCGGCTGGCGGAACCCCCGGCCGGGGCGGCGACGGTGCGCGGGGACGCCGACCCGGGCGCGGCCGCCGGGCGCGACCGCCTCGTGCTCCTCACCGACACCGAGCGGCGGATCACGTACGTCTCCGACAGCAGCCGCCACCTCGTCGGCTTCGAACCCGGCGCCGTCGTGGGCACCGCCCTGACCGACCACGTCCACCCCGACGACCACGACCGGCTGCACGTGGGCGAGCGGGTGGCCGCCCTCACCGGGCCGAGCACCGGCACGTTCCGGGTGCGCCGCGCCGACGGGGTGCCGCGCTGGTTCCGCTGCCGCACCGAGCCGGTGAGCGACCCCGCCACCCGGGCGCTGGAGGTGGTGTCGGTCTGCTGGGACGTCACCGACGCGGTGGCGGGCCCGGGCTGAGCGCGCCGGTCGCGGTCGACCGATCGGGGCTCGGCCTCGTCGATGGGCGGGGCCGGTGTGGTCGTCGGTCTGGGCAGGCGCGGCTGCGGTGGCTACCCTGCCGGTGGCTCGGTGCAGCCCGCCGCTCGCGCCCTCCGGGGTCTGGTGAACGCACCGCTGGGTCCAGCCCCCGCGGCTTCCCGGACGCGGCAGCAGCCGGCAACGCGAGCACCCGGCACGACACCTGCCGCGCAGGAAGGCGCACCATGTCCCCGTCCCCCCTCGCCCGCGCCAAGGACTCGGCCAGGCTGCTGCGCAGCGACCTGGCGGCCGCCGGCATCGACATCCCGCACTCCCTCGCCCTGGAGCTCGTGGCCCACCAGCGTGGCGCGAAGGACTGGAACACCCTCACCGCCACGGGAGGCGCGAACCTCCAGCCCGCGCCCGCACAGCCGCCGGCGTTCGCGCCCGGCGTCCCGGTGCTGCGGGTGGTGTCGGCGGAGGTGGCGCTGGGCTTCTACCGCGACCACCTCGGCTTCGCCCTGGACTGGGCGCACCGCTTCGAGGAGGGCTTGCCGCTGTACGTGCAGGTCTCGCGCGGGCAGACGGTGCTGCACCTGTCCGAACACCACGGCGACGGCAGCCCCCACGGGGTCGTGTGGATCCCGGTGGCAGACGTCCGCGCCCTCCAGGCCGAACTGCACTCCCGCCCCGCACCACCCCGGCGGCCGGGCGTGGACACCGAGGCCCCGGGCGGGCCGACCCTGGAGGTCATCGACCCCTGCGGCAACGTCCTGCGCTTCTGCCAGCGGGACGACGGCTGAGGACCAGGCCCCGCGAACGGCGTGGGCCGGCCGCGGGCACCCCGGACCGGATGGCGCCCACCGGCCCGGGGTTCCCGCGGTGGTGCGTCAGAGCGCGCCGTACGTCATGGCCGGCTCGGCCATCTCCAGGTCCGCGGTGGCCTGGATGAGCTCCAGCAGCTCCGGGTCCAGGCCGGGGGAGAACTCCTCGTAGCGCTCGGGCGCGATGGTGAGCGGCGCGCCCTCGGGGGCCTGCTCCGTGGCGTCGAGCTCGGTGCCGTCGTTCGAGGGCGAGGCGCCGCGGACGATCTTCTGCGCCTCCGACGCGCCCGTCAGGTCGAACGTGTACTGCTTGCTCTGCCAGCCCAGGTCCAGCATCTGCTTGACCTCGGGGAACCTCTCGGCGTTCGTCTTCGGGATCGGCAGGACCTTGCGCCAGTCCACCCCGAGGGTTTCCAGCGCCTTGGCGTAGGAGTTCTCGTGGGCCTGGTCGCGCACGATGAGGTACGACACCGTCGAGCGCAGCGTCTTGTTCGACGACATCTCGTAGATGCGGCACTTCTGCAGCCGGCCGGTGGACTCCAGCATGAGGTTGTAGAGCAGGTCCAGCACGAGGTTGCCGGAGTTGTAGACGTAGCTGCCGCTCCACGGGTTTCCCGCCGAGTCCACGGGCAGCGCGCCCTGCGCCCCGACGAGGTAGTGGTGGATGTTGCTCGTCGACAGCGCCATCTCCAGCGGCGTCGCGCCCCCGGCGCCGGGGGTGTCCAGGGGGTCGGTCGGCTTGCCCTGGTAGCGCGGGGAACCGTCCAGCAACCGCGCGATCGTCGTGCCGATCAGCTCGACGTGGCTGATCTCCTCCGTGCCGATGCCCTGCAGGAGGTCCTTGTACGGCTTGCCCGTCGGACCGCGGAAGTTCATCGACTGGAACAGGTACTGCATCATCGTGCGCATCTCGCCGAACTGCCCGCCCAGGCCCTCCTGCAGGGCGTTGGCCGCCGCGGGGTCCGGTTCGTCCTCGGCGATCTCGTGGATGAGCTTCTGCACGTGCAGGTACATCGTCGACCTCCTCGTCAGAGCTTCCCGGCGGTTCCGGCGACTCCTCGCCCCGCCGCGGGCCGCGGCCAGTCTGGAGGGGTTCCAGCGGACCCGCACCCCGGGTGCCGCGGGGTTCAGCCCGCGGCGTGGACCGGCACCGCCTCCGGCACCAGCCGGCCCCCGGCCAGCCGCAGCACCCGCTCCACCCGGTCCAGCCCCTCCTGCCGGTGGGTGAGCAGCAGCACCGCCCGGCCCGCGGCGGCGTCCAGCAGGTCCGCCACCAGCGCCTGCGCCGTCGGCTCGTCCAGCCCCTCCGTCGGTTCGTCCAGCACCAGCACCGCCGGATCGGCCAGCAGCGCCCGCGCCAGCAGCAGCCGGCGCCGCTCCCCGCCCGAGACCGTGCCGCCGCCCGTGCCGAGCGGCGCGTCGAGCCCACCCGGCAGCCGCGCCAGCCACGACCCCAGCCGGACCCGCTCCAGCACGGCGCGCAGCTCCCCGTCGGTCGCGCCCGGGCGGGCCAGGCGCAGGTTCTCCCGCAGCGTGGTGGCGAACACGTGCCCGGCCTCGTCGCCGACGACCGCCACCCGCCGGCGCACGTCGTCACCGCGCAGCCCCCGCACGTCCGCGCCGCCCAGCAGCACCTCACCCGCCCGCGCGTCCAGCAGCCGCACCAGCACCGCCGCCAGCGTCGACTTGCCCGACCCCGAGGCCCCCACCACCGCCACCCGCGCCCCCGGCGGCAGGTCCAGGTCCAGGCCGTCCAGGGCCGGCGGGCATCGGGGTGTCCACGACGCCGGGGGCGATGGTGAGCACGCGGATGCCGGCGGAGGCCA
>NZ_BAABIL010000039.1:0-1954 GCF_039542765.1 Kineococcus glutinatus | reverse complement strand
CACGAGGGCGGCGCGGGCCGCCAGCCGCCCCGCGCGGCGCGAGCGGCGGAACTCGTGCACCGGCCAGCCGTGCGCCCGCGCGTGCGCCCGCAGCGCCCGGTCCGGGTTGACGACCACGGGGCGGCCCACCAGGGACAGCAGCGGCAGGTCGTGGGCGGAGTCGGAGTAGGCCGCGCAGCGGGCCAGGTCCAGCCCCTCCGCCCGGGCCAGCACCCGCACGGCCTCCGCCTTGGCCGCCCCGTGCACGGGCTCGCCGACCAGGCGGCCGGTGTAGCGCCCCCGCACGCTCTCGGCCACCGTGCCCACCGCGCCGGTGAGCCCCAGGCGGCGGGCGACGACGTCGGCCACCTCCACCGGCGCCGCCGTCACCAGCCACACCGGCTCGCCCCGGTCGCGGTGCCCGCGCGCCAGCGCCTGCGTGCCCGGCCACACCCGCGCCGCCACGTGCTCGTCGTACAGCTCCTCGCCGATGGCGCGGATCTCGGCCACCTCGTGGCCCGCCACGAAGGCCAGCCCGAGCCGGCGCACCTCCCCCACGTGCCGCAGGTTCTCCCCGTGCACCGCGTAGGACAGCGCCCGCCGCGCCCAGAACCGCAGCTCCCTGCTGGTGAAGAAACGCCGCGCGTGCAGGGACCGGGCGAGCAGGAACAGCGACGCCCCGCGGATCATCGTGTTGTCGAGGTCGAAGAAGGCGGCGGCCACCCCCGGGGCGCCGGTACCGGTCGCCCGGCGTGCGGCGGCCAGCACGTCCAGCTCCGGACCCGGCATGCGCGGCATCCTAGGAGCGCCCGGCCGGGTGGCGCCCCGCGCCGGGCCGGGGCGCTCAGCCGGCGCGCGGGACCGTGCCGCGCGCCCGCCCCAGCGCCGTCATCAGGTGGTAGACGGCGACAGCCGCCAGCGTGCCCAGCGCGATGCCGGAGAAGGACAGGTCGCCGGCGTCCCACGTGTAGTCCGCGATGCCCACCACCAGCGCGGTGCCCGCCGTCGTCAGGGCCACCGGCGAGGAGAAGTCCACCCGCGCCTGCACCCAGATGCGGGCGCCCAGCACGCCGATCATCCCGTACAGGACCGTGCCCGCCCCGCCCAGCACCCCGGCCGGCACCGCCGCGATCAGCGCGCCGAACTTCGGGCACAGGCTCAGCAGGACCGCGCAGCCCGCGGCCACCGCGTAGGCGGCGGTGGAGTAGACGCGGGTCGCGGCCATCACCCCGATGTTCTCCGCGTACGTCGTCGTGCCCGAGCCCCCGCCGGCGCCCGCCAGCGTCGTGGCCAGGCCGTCGGCCAGCAGCGCCCGACCCACGAGCGGGTCCAGGTCGGTGCCGGTCATCGCCGCCACCGACTTCACGTGCCCCACGTTCTCCGCGACCAGGACCAGCACGACGGGCAGGAACAGGCCCAGGACGCCGACCTGCAGCTGCGGGGCGGTGAAGTCCGGCAGCCCCACCCAGGCCGCCGAGCGCACCGCGTCGAGCCCGACCTCCCCCCGGACGGCCGCCGCGGCGGTGCCGACGGCGACGCCGACCAGGATCGCCAGGCGCCCGAGCAGACCGCGCAGCAGGACGGTGGCCAGCACGATCGCGAGGATCGTCACCACGGCCGTCACCGGCGCCGTCTCCACGTTGGCCTTCGCCGCCGGCGCGAGGTTGAGGCCGATGAGGGCCACGATCGTCCCCGTCACCACCGGCGGCATGAGGACCTCGATCCAGCGGGTGCCCGCCCGCTGCACCACCAGCCCGACGACGGCCAGCGCCAGACCGGTGACGAGCACGCCGCCGAGCGCGACCGGTGTCCCGCCCGAGGCCTGCGCCGCGCTGATCGGCGCGATGAAGGCGAAGCTGGACCCCAGGTAGCTGGGCAGCCGGCCCCGCGTCAGCAGCAGGAACAGCGCCGTGCCCACCCCGGAGAACAGCAGGGTCGTGGCCGGCGGCAGGCCGGTGAGCACCGGTACCAGGAA
>NZ_BAABIL010000038.1:0-12064 GCF_039542765.1 Kineococcus glutinatus | reverse complement strand
GGTGCGCGCCGCGGTCCGCGCGGTGCCCACGGGCGCCCCGCGGACCGCGGCGGCCGCGTCCCCCGCTCCCCCGCCCCGCCCGGCGCGGCAGAGGCTGCGCGAGAGGTCCTCCAGCACGGCGAGCAGCTCGGCGGCCGAGGTGTGCTCCAGCCCCTCGACGGCCTCCCGGGCCAGCACGGGCTGCACGTCCCGGACGCGCCGCACCGCCTCCTCACCGGCCGCCGTCAGCCGCACCAGGACCGAGCGGCGGTCCGTCGGCGAGGGCGAGCGGCTGATGAGGCCGGCCGCCTCCAGCTTGCGGGCCGTGACGGTGACGACCGGTGCCTCGCAGCCCGACGCCTCGGCGAGCTGGGCCTGGGTGCAGGCGCCGCGCTCGGCGAGGCGCAGCAGCAGCGCGTCCTGCCCGGGGTGCAGGCCGACGTCGGCGAGCAGCGCCGCGGCGCGGGCGCGGGACCGGATGGCGATCGTGCGGATCGCGGTGTTGATCGCCTCCGCCTGCTGCTGGTCCACGGCGCTCCCTTGCGACTGGATCGTTAGCCGGTTAACGTCTTGGCCGATCGTAACCCGTGCGCCCCGGCGGCGGACGGGTTCCCCGACCGCCTGGAGGCGTCCGCTGTGAGCATCCTCGTCCTGTCCGGTTCCACGCGCGCGCAGTCGCTCAACACGCGACTGGCGCGGACGGTGGCCGGGCTGCTGCCCGGCGCGACCGTCGACGCGGACCTGGCCCGGCTGCCGTTCTACGACGCGGACGTGGACGCCGCCGGCGCACCGGAGCAGGTCGAGGGGCTGCGCGCGGCGGTGCACGCCGCCGACCTCGTCGTCGTCGTGACCCCCGAGTACAACGGCTACGTGCCGGGCGTCCTCGTCAACGCCCTGGACTGGCTCTCGCGCCCCTACGGCCGGGGCGCGCTGCGCGACAAGCCCGCCCTCGCGCTCAGCGCCTCCCCCGGTTCCCGCGGCGCCGCCCGCGCCCTCGGCCACCTCACCGCGCTGCTGGCGAACATCGGCGCCGTCGTCGTGGGAGCGGGCCTCGCCGTGCCGCACGCCGCGGACTCCCTCGGCGAGGAGGTCAGCCCCGAGCTGCTGGAGCAGCTGCAGGCCGTCGTGACCGCCGCCCTGGCCGCGCTGGAGGTGAGCGAGGGCGCCGACGAGGAGGACGCCGCCTGAGCGGGTGTTGCGCCGGTGGTCGCGGACGGCGGGTGGGGGTGGTGGCCGTCAGGCCGCCACCCCCACCGCGTCGATGGTCGACGGGTGTGTCAGGGATCGCGCACGCCGGTCCACGACTCCCGCCTGACCGAGCGCAGTGGCAGGTGCTGCCACCGCTGCCGCCCCGACGAGACCACCACCGCGGTGGACGGCCGCTGCTGCACTCCCACCGCCTGGTCATCGGCGACGACGCCGGCGTCCAGGTCACGGCCGTACCGCGCCGGGCGGGCGTGCGAGGCCTCAGGTGGTGCCCCGCCGCCGGGGACCGCCCCCCACCGGGGCCGATGATCCCAGAGGCTCACAGGTCCTGCTGTATCTGCGGTGGGGAACACCTCCTCTCTTCGGGGACCGCGGGCGGGAGACTTCCCCCGCCCGACGGGGCGTCGCACACTGGACGCCAGGTTCCGCCCACCGCATCGCCGCCGGGAAGGCCCTGATGAGACAGCATGCCTGCGCTGGCCGCGCCGCGGGTGCGCCGCAGAACGCGCGCCCGAGCACGCACCACGGCGCCGCCTCGATCGTGGCGCCGCGTTCGCGGCAGGGGTGGGAGGGGAGGGCGACGTGGACGGGGCAGCACCGCGGTTGATCGTTCATGACGGTGCCGACCGGGGCCGGGTGATCGACCTGCGGGAGGGCAGCATCGAGGTGGGTCGCGCGGCGAGCGCCGACATCCGCCTGCCGGTGGCCGAAGTGAGCAACCACCACGCCGAACTCCTGCGACAGGGCGGGCAGCTGTGGATGCGTGATCTCTCCTCCACCAACGGTAGCGAGGTCAACGGCCGGCGCGTCACGGACTGGACACCGCTGCGCGACGGTGACGTGCTGCGCTGGGGCCCGGTCGAAGCCGACGTGGCCCTGCCGCCGGGCCCATCCGTGACCGGGTCGCCCGCGCCACCTGCCCCGCGACCGCTGCACGCGGCACCCGGCGACCTCTCCGACGCGTCCGCTGCCGTCGGGTCGTCGCCGTCGCGCACGGTCCGACCGTCGGCGCGGCGCATCTTCATCAGCCATGCCTCGGAGGACAGGCGACTGGCGCGCTCGGTCGCAGCCTCCCTGCAGCGGCAGGGCTGGCAGCCGTGGCTGGACGAGCGCTCCATCGTCGGCGGCGCCTCCTGGGCTGCGAGCATCCAGCAGGCGCTGCGCTCCTCCTCCGCGGTGGTCCTCCTGGTCACCGCGCGCTCGGTGTCCAAGGAGTGGGTGCTCGACGAGATCACTGCTGCTCGCAACCTGCGGGTTCCGATCATCCCCGCCGTCGTCGATCACGTGCGCCTGCCCGATGAGCTGCACTTCGTGCTGCAACGCAGTCAGTTCGTCGACATCTCGGCGCTGACGTCGCCCTCGCCGGATCAGCAGGTGGAGCGCGACAGGGCTGCCCACCGCCTCGACGAGGCACTGCTGGGGGTGATGGAGCGCCAGGGACGCACCAACCCGGACCGCGTCCGCATGCGCATCGGCCGGGTGCTCGAGGTCGTCGGTCTTGTCATGATCATACTCGGGTTCGCCTCCTTCATCTATGCAGGTGAGCACTCGCTGTCCTCAGGCGCCGACAGATCCGAGGTGCCGGTTCTGGTCGCCTTCGCGGTCTTCACGGGCGGCATCTTCATCGGTGGCGGCGGCGGGGCGATGGTCCGCTCCGGGCGCGCCAAGGGCTTGTGAGGTGCGCGCGGGCACCACCGTGGCCACGATCGTGCGGGGACGCTGCGCGTACGCGGCGGACCCCCGCCACAGGAAGGCAGCGACCTGACCCGGCGTGAGCCGGCCAGCGCACTCGGCGGCGACGATGCAGAGCCCAGGAGAGCCCATGTCCTACCGTGATCGGATCGACGAGCCAGGGCCGAAGAAGCTGCTGTCCCTGGACGGCGGTGGAATCCGCGGAATCGTGACGCTGGAGGTCCTGGCCGCGATCGAGGAGATGCTGCGGCGGGAACTGCGGCGGAGCGAGGACTTCGTGCTGGCCGACTACTTCGACTACATCGGCGGCACGAGCACCGGCGCCATCATCGCCGCGGGACTCGCGCGCGGCATGCCGGTGGCCACCCTGCAGGAGCTGTACACGCGCAACGGGGCGGACATGTTCGACCGCGCCTCCATCATCCGCCGCTGGCGCTACAAGTTCCACGACTCCCGCTTGAAGGCGACCCTGCAGGAGTTGTTCGGCGCCGACACCACGTTCGGCGATGCAGAGTTCAAGTCCCTGTTGATGATGGTGTTGCGCAACGCGACGACCGATTCACCGTGGCCCTTGAGCAACAACCCCGGGGCGAAGTACAACCAAGCCCACCGGTCCGACAACAACCTGCACCTGCCCCTGTGGCGCCTGGTGCGCGCGAGCACCGCGGCACCCACGTACTTCCCACCGGAAACCGTGCAGGTCGGCGAGCAGGAGTTCTTGTTCGTCGACGGCGGGGTCACCATGTACAACAATCCCGCGTTCCAGCTCTTCCTCATGGCGACGTTGCCGGCGTACGAGCTGCGATGGCCCACCGGGGTGGATCAGTTGCTGCTCGTGTCGGTGGGCACGGGCTCCAGCGCGAAGGCCGACGACCACCTGCGGGCGGGGGACATGAACGTCCTCTACAACGCGACGTCGATCCCCGCCGCGTTGATGTCCGCGGCGCTGCACGAGCAGGACTTCCTGTGCCGCGTCTTCGGGGACTGCCGGTTCGGCGCCACGATCGATCGCGAACTGGGCGACCTCATGGCGGATCCCCGACGCCTGTGCGAGCCGCTGTTCAGCTACGTCCGATACGACGCGGCCCTGGACAGGAGAGGACTGGACGCTCTGGGACTGCCGCAGGTCGAGCCGGAGACCGTGCAGCAGCTCGACTCCATCGAGCACATCACCGACCTGCAGGCGGTGGGGATGCGCGTCGCGCGGTCGGTGCGTCCCGAGCACTTCGCGCACTTCCTCGGCCGGCCCTGAGACCAGCGCTGAGACGGGGTGGTGATCCCGGTCCGGGGCAGGGATCGCTGGCGGCGCTCATGGCGATGCCGGGGAAGCGGGTGGGGGTTGCAAGGCGTCGAGGACGGCGGCGCGCAGCGCCGGGGCATCGTCGATGGCCACCACCTTCAGCAGGGGTGAAGCGGCGATCGCGGCGATCCGCTCATCGGTCGCCTTCGCGCGCCGGGCCACGGCGACGAGGTCGGCGGTGCGCCCGGAACCCTGCAGCACGAGGACAGGTCGGCGCCGCGCCAGGCTGTGCTCGATGTCGGAGAGGGTGATGTCCCCACCGTTGACGACGAGGGTCAGGGAGCACCGGTCCCCGGCCAGGGTGGTGGCGAGCTCGGCGAGCCAGGGCGACTCCTGTCCCCACTCCTGCCCCGGGACCAGCACGGCTGCGGTGTGCGCCGGCTCCAGGTGCACGGCCTGCGGTGAGGTGTCCTCCCCCGCCGGGGCGGCGACGGTGCCTTCGGCCGCGACGCCGAGGAGGGCGAGGTCGGGTGCGACCGCCGCGCGGGCCCGGCCCAGTGCCTGCATGAGTCCTGCATCCGTCCCCCCGTCGACGACCGCCGCCCCCAGCTGCTGCAGCAGCGGTAGCAGCGTGGTCCTCAGCAGGTCGTCCAGGAGCGCACGGTGCTCACCCGCCAAGCCGCTGGCTCCACCCACGCAGACGAGCACCGCTCGATTCCGGTCCTGCCCGAGCGTGCTCAGCGCTCCGGCGATCTCCTCAGCGCTGCCGATGCGCACGTAGGGCGGCTGGTGAGCTCGGTCTGCGTCCACGCCCGCTCCCCCCGCCGTCACCCCGGTCCTGCTCAAGGGAACCCGCTGCTCCGCCGGGACGCAACCGAACCCGCAGTTCCGCCGACAGCGGCGTCGCCACCCGGTGGGGACGCGAACCGTCGTGCTCACCCCGGGAGGCGGTGCCCGAACTCCCCCCGTCCGGGTTCCCCCGTCCGGGCCCGGCCTCGCCACGGTTGCTGGTGCCGGTGTCGTCGGCGCTATCGATCCGATCCGTCGGCGGAACCCGGTTCGGGGAGGAGGCGGTGGAGGGCGTCGAGGACCGTCACGAGCGCTGCCTGGACGGCGGGCTCGTGACGCTCGGCGTCGACGCGCAGATCGGCGAGCAGAGAGCGCAGCTCCCACGCGTGCGGCCCTTCGCGCCGGACCTCCCGGAGAAGTCGCCGGCTCTCCTCCACGTCGCCGCGGGCGAAGGCGAGCCCCAGCAGCGTGGGGCGGACCCAGCGGTCGGCGATGCCGAGTTCCACGGCGCGGTGGCAGGCGACCTTGGTCACGACCTCGGCGTCGTGGGCGAGTTCTTCGTCGCCGGGTTCACCGCGAAGGCGGTAGAGGCGGGGCAGGTTGCTGGCGGGGTAGTAGTCGTTGAGATCCGCCTGCATGCCTGCGGCGTAGCTGTCGATGGCGCGTTGCAGGAAGCGCTGGCGGTCCGCCTCGCTCGTGGCGGCTTCGAGGAGCTGCTTGTAGCGGCCGCCGAGCAGCCCCAGCCGCTCGGCGGTGGGTCCGTGCGTGCGGATGAGGTCCTGTAGCTCGCCGGCAGCCAGGGCGGGCTGGCCGGCGTGGCCCAGGGCGAGGCAGCGCTGTTCCCAGACCAGCGGATGACGCACGAGGTGGGTGGGCAGGGAGCCGATGTAGGACAGGACGGCGCGGGGATCGACGAAGTCGCGGAGGAGCCGGATGAGCTGGAGGGCGTCGGCCTGCCGGACGGCGGGGCGCGAGCGGTAGCGCCGCGCGACGTCCTCCGCGGCGCCCCGCTGCTCCTGCGCCGGGAGGTGGTAGATCGCGGTGACGTCGGTGTCGAAGTCGTCCAGATCGGTCACCAGCTCCTGGAAGGCCTGCCGCTGCCCGTCGTCGCCGCGGCGGGGGTAGCCGGCGACGGACTCGAAGACCGGGGAGGCGCCGGGCATCGCGGCGCGCATCCGCTCGCCCAGCACCGCCCTCGCCTGCGCCGCCGCCGGCTCGGCGACGTTGCCGTCGGCGAGGGGGTAGCGGATCTGGCGCACCTGGGCGAGGTCGAAGGCGGAACGCGCCCACTCCGCGGTGGTGAGCAGGCAGCCGTCCTCCACCGCGGCGTGGCGGACGCCCACCTCGTAGTACACGTTGGGGTTGGGCAACGTGAGGTCCGCGATCACCAGATCACCCAGCACGAGGCGCTGGATCATCTCGCGGATGATGGAGGCTCCGACGTCGCAGTCAGCACGGACCGCGAGGTATCCGAGATCGGTGAGGACGGGGCGGTACACCTGCCGCCAGAGGCGGTCGAAGTCGATCTCGGCGGGAACCCCGTCCTCGAGGCGCCCGGTGGCCTTGCGGTTGAAGGGCATGACCATGAAGGCGACCGGCCTAGCCACGTCGGCTCCCCCGCCCCTCCGCGCGGCCGCGCACCGTCCCCGCGGCACGGTGGAGCGATGACGGTCGGCTGGTGTGAGCGATCACCGGGAGCCTCCCTGCGGTGCCTGTGCTGCGTCTCGGGCGCTGTCGTCGTCGGCTGTGCGGGTCGGCGGTGCGGGTCGGCGGTGCGGGCGGGCGGCGCGGGTGGTCAGGTGGCGGGGAACAGCGATGCCCAGCCGTCCACCTGGACGGCCAGGCGGGCCTCGACGGCGGCGACGAAAGCGGCAGCCTGGTCGGGGCCGGCCCGCTGGGCGTCGAAGGGGCGCAGGAGTGCCGTCAGGTCGGCGGTGAGCGCTGCGTAGGACGTCGCCAGTCGCTCGTGCTCACCGCTGGCGACGTGCGCGGCGAACGCCGCGCCCGCGGTGGTCGCCACGGCCACCCATGCCGAGACGTCGGCGCCGAGGGCACCACCGACCGCGGCCAGCACGGCCGCCAGCGCGGTCGCGCTCAGCTCGGCGAAGCGCCAGCGCCGCGCGGTCTCGTGGTGCACGACCACCTTGGACTCGTGCCAGGCCCGCTGCTCCTGCGCGCGATCGCGGACGTAGTCGACGATGCCTGCCACCGGGGGCAGGGCCTTGCCGTCACCGCGTACGCCGGCCAGCAGGTGTGCCTGGTCGCGACCGCGCTCCTCGCACTGCGCCACCTTGGCGGCCAGCACCTGCTCGCGCTGGGCACCGGTGAAGGGAGCGACGGCGGTGAGGAACTGGAACACCACTCCTTTCAACGCCTCCGAGGTCGCGCGCGCCGCAACCCACGCCTGCACGCGCGCCGCGGTGACGAGGCGCGCCTGGATGAAGGCGGTCAGCGCGAGCAGTGCGGCGCTGACGGCACCGATGGTCGCCGTCAGCTCCCGCGGGAGCCACGACCGGGTGGCGCAGGCACCGAGGAGGGCGCCGAGGACCAGGCACACGAGGGCGCGTGCGCGCCAGCGGGTGAGGGCGGCCTTCTGCGAGGTGGCGAGCTGCGACCAGCGCCGGTGCTGCTCCCAGGCTTCGTGCACCTGCATCGCGCCTCCTCGGCCAGCCCAGCTGGCAGGCTAGCCACGCCGCCGTGCCGGGGGAAGGACGATCTGCGCGGTCGCGTGTCCGCGGGCCGGCTCACCGTCGGTCGCACTGCAGGTGCGAGGGCGGCTCGACGGGTGCGTAGCGGCGCCAGTCCCGCCCGCTGAGGTCCCACCCCACCGAGGCACACGCGCGGGCGATCAGCGCCGCCGGCTCGAGGTCCCACCAGGCCAGCACCCCTCCCGCGGTGGAGCTCACGAGGGCCTGCCTCCCGGGCACGACGCTCACCTCGGTCTGGACCCCCGGCTCGGCCCCCTCCTCGTCACGCAGCAGGGGCACGGTGAAGCTGAGCAGCAACTGGGTGCTGGACACGTCCCACACGTCGATGCGCCCCGAGGGCATCACGCCGACCAGCAGGCGGCCTTCGTCACCGGTGCGCACCGAGGCGTAGCTCGCCCTGGGGTCCAAGCGCACCACGACCCGTCCGCTGCGCGGGTCGAGCGCCTCGAGCAGGCCGTCACGGGTCGCGGTCCACAGACGGTCGGCCTCGTCCCACGCCTCCACCCGGCGTTGCCGGAGGGGGAAGGTCCTCGTGCGCCCGTCACCGAGGTTCACGACCTCCACACGATCATCACTGGCGCGGGCCAGCTGCCCTCGAGTGCCGTCCTGGACCTCGCTGGTGTACACGTCGCGTAGTTCCACCCCGTCGGGGGCCTCCACCAGGGTTTCCACCAGCACGCCCGTGACCGTGTCCCAACGGCCGATCAGTCCTTCCGGGGCGGTCACCACGACGTCGGTGCCACGCGCCGGCCAGATCTGCGTGGGCGCGCCGGGGAGCACCAGGTCACCGACCTCCGTCAGGTCCACGGTGTCGAACACCCGTGCGCGCCGGGTCGCGACGAGGCGCTGCGAAAGTCCTTCCGCTGCGCCGCCCTCGGGGGTGAGGACCAGCCGGCTGCCCTCATCGCTGAAGCGCAGGCCGGCCCCCTCACCACCCGGCAGCGCCGAGCGTGCCACCTCGCGCCACTCCAGCAGGTCGAAGAGAACCAGCTCGTCGGCAGCCCACGCGAGGAAACGGCCGTCCCGGCTGAGCGCGTGGCGCACCGGGATGTCAGGACCGCTGTGGTCGGGGAGGTAGTCGATGACGTCGGCGGAGCGCGCGGCGCCGGCCAGGTCCCACCACGTCACGCGGGAGCCGGACCAGCTGATGAGCTCCTCACCCGCGCCGGGGAAGAGCAGCCCGTCGACGGGTGCGGCGCCGGCCAGGGGGAGGGGTAACTCCAGGAGACCCGGGGAGTCGTCGGCGTCCAGGACGCTCACCGCCTCCGAGGTGCCCACGGCAACCCTGCGCCCGCCGTCGGCGACGGCGAAGGCGCGCTCGGCGAGGGGTGCCGCGGGGAACACCGGTTCGTCCTCGGTGGTCTGCGAGCGGACCACGACGAAGCCGTCCTTGGCCAGGCCGTAGTGCTCGAGGTTCGCGGAGGCCGCTGGGATGTAGAACCCGGCAGGGTTCAAGCGCTGCGACACCTCCGAGATCGTGCGTTGCGAGGGGAGCGCGATCGTGCGCTGGGACCCGTCGAAGGCGGTGACGGTCAGCGCCGAGGCGTCCGCGGTGAAGCGCGCCACACCAGGTGTCAGGTCGCCGAGGTCCAGTGGGATCACCTGGGACGAGGACAGCGGCTCCTTCACCAGCCGTGGGCCCGCCCCGTCTGCGATGAACAGGACGGAGGCGTCCGCGGCGAGCGCGACGATCGCTGCGGAACCGGGACGACCGGGTCCTGCGGGGTGGGACCTGAGGGCTCCGTTCCGGTGTGCGACCTGGACGTGCCCGTCGGTGTCTGCGGCAGCGACGACCTCGCCGGTCGCGTCGACGGCCAGGGACCAGGTGCGAGCCGGCAGGGGCGGCGGATCCCACAGGGTGGATCCGTCAGCGGACAGCACGCGCAGCGAGCCGGCCGCACCACCCACTGCGATCATCGCGCCATCGCCGGACGCCGCCACCTTGGCGACCTCCTCCGGGTGCTGCACGGTCCACGCCAGCTGCGGGCTGGTGAACACCGAGCGCAGGAGTGCGCCGCGGGTCATCGTGTCCGGGTGCAGGCGGTACGCCTCGACCGCGAGCAGCTGGCCGAGGTCGGCGTGACGGGGCAGCTCGTTGCCGGAGGAGGCTGCAAGCGCCCGCGCCGAGGCCACCCGAGCCTCGGCACGGGCCTGGCCCCGCTGCTCCACGGCGACGGCGGCGGCCACGACGGCTGCCACCAGCAGGGTGCACAGCGACACCACCGCAGCGCGGGCCAGCCGAAGGGCGCGACGGTGCTGTCGGACCTCTTCCCCGATCAGGTCGTCCTTCGGGACCCCTCGCAGCGGCGCGGCGATGTCCGCGACGCACTCGCGGAAGCGGGGATGCCGCAGCGACGTGTCGGTCGCCGCTCGTGCCCATCGCAGGTCCACCCACCGCGGCTCCCCCTCCACCGCCGCCTGCAACGCGGGGGGCAGCGCGCTCGGCGGCTCCGTGGCCGACTCGTCGGTCACGTCGGCCACCGGCACGACCGGCTCCCACGGCAAGCGGCCACCGGTCACGACCAGCAGGATCGTGTCCGGTCCGCGATTGTCCAACCACCAGCTGATCTCACGAGCCACCCACGCAGACGCCGCGGAGTCCGGTGAGGCCAGGCAGATGAACCACGCGGAGGCCTGCAGCCCCCGCTCCACCGACCGCCACAGATCCGGGTCCGCCGAAAGGCTCGCCTCGTCACGGAAGACGCGCAGTCCCCGACGGGCATACCAGGGCTTGGCAAACAGCTGCAGCCCCTTCTGCAGACCGGGGGCCAGGGAAGCGTCGGCGGCGTGGCTGTAGGACATGAAGGCGTCGTAGCCGCCGTGACCCGGGCGGGTCCCCCGGCCGGTCGATCGAGTGCTCACGACGCCTCCGGTCGACTCCTGGATGTCCTCGGCGGACGTCGGGTGAGCCGGTCGGGAACCGTCACAGGCGGCCATCCGCCGTTCACGGGCATCTTCTGCGATCCGTCGCCCGCCTGCAACGGACGTCGTGCGGTGAGGAGTTGTCGGCAGCGGTTCTCCGGACCGCTGAGGACGAGGGCCGCCCCGCACCGCGGGCCGCGGCTCAGGGCCCTGCGGGGATCTCCAGCCGCACCGGTCCCACGACGGCCCGGGCGGGTTCGGGCGAGCCGAGGGGGGCGGCGGCGAACACCCCGATCTCGGCGCCCACCCACTGCCCCTGCTCGGCCCGCAGGCCGCTGCCCAGCGTCCGCCAGGGGCCGTCACCGCACCGGGCGGCGAGGCCGAGCACCGCGTCGGGACCGCACTCGACGCGCAGCTCGACGGCGCCGGGGCCGGGCAGGGGCTCGTCGACGAGGAGCGTCTCCTCGTGGTCGCCGTCGCCGCGCACCGCCGCCACCAAGCGGGTGCCGGTCCCGTCGAGGCGCACCCCGCACCAGGAGTAGGAGCGCCCCAGCACCGTCACGCCCGCGCGGGCGCCCACCGGCCCGTCCAGCTCGAGGGTGCACGTCCACCGGCACCCGGTGCCGGGCAGCTGCTGGGCCAGCACCTGCGGCAGGCCGCGCAGGTTGCCGGCGTCGGTGGCGGGGCCGCACAGCTCCAGCCGCCCGCCGCCGGCGCGCGCCCAGCCGTCGCCGGGGTTGGCCTGCCAGTACCACTGCCGGCCCAGGCCCGCGGCGAAGTCGTCCGAACCGGGCAGGGACCGCGGGCCCTGCACCGCACCGTGGGGGGAGGCGTGCCCGGTCACCGGGGTGCCGCACCCGTCCGGGCCGGGCTCGCCGATGACCGGCCAGCCGTCCTCGCCCCACGTCAGCGGCTGCAGGTGCACGACGCGGCCGAACGGGCCGCGGTCCTGGAAGTGCAGGAACCACCCGCTGCCGTCCGGGGTGTCCACCCAGGCGCCCTGGTGGGGGCCGTTGACGCCGGAGTCGCCCTGGCGCAGCACGACGCGGTGCTCGTACGGCCCCTCGACGCGGCGGGAGCGGAACACCGACTGCCAGCCGGTGGCGACACCGCCGGCGGGGGCGAAGATCCAGCACCAGCCGTCGCGCCGGTACAGCTTCGGCCCCTCCAGCGTCGTGCAGCCCGCCAGCGCGTCGCCGTCGACGACGACGTGCCCCGGTCCGAGCGGCCGGGTGAGACCCGCGTCGACGGGGACCAGGCTCAGCCGGTTCTTCACGCCGCTGCGGCTCCGGGCCCAGCCGTGCACGAGGTGCGCGGTGCCGTCCTCGTCCCACAGCGGGCACGGGTCGATGAGGCCGAGGCCGCCCAGCAGCAGCCGGGGCGCGCTCCACGGGCCGGCCGGGTCGGTGGCGCTGACGACGAAGATGCCCCGGTCGGGGTCGGGGTAGACGACGTGGAACACCCCGTCGTGGTGCCGGATCGAGGGCGCCCACACCCCGCCGCCGTGCCGCGGCAGGTCGAAGTGGTCCGCCGGGTGCAGCCGGGGCAGCGCGTGGGCGAGGAGCCGCCAGTTCACCAGGTCCCGGCT
>NZ_BAABIL010000037.1:0-12730 GCF_039542765.1 Kineococcus glutinatus | reverse complement strand
CCACGCCCGCGCGAGGAGGTCGTCGGGCACGTGCAGCCGGTAGGCCGGGTGCGGCCCGGCGACGACGCCGGCCAGCAGGGGAGCGGCCTGCGCCGCCCGGCCGGCCTGCGCCCAGGCCGTCACCAGCAGCGAGCGGCAGCGGAACCGGAACTCGTGACCCGAGTCCGCCAGCCCGGCCCACGCCTCGCGCAGCAGAGGCAGCGCGTCGCCGACCCGGCCCCCCGCGAGGGCCGCGTGCCCGGCGACGACCAGCCCCATCAGCCTCGCCGGGCCCGGCAGGTCCACCGAGGCGGCCTGCATCCTCCGGGCCTGCTCCTCGGCGCGGGCCGGTGTCCCGGCGAGGCGGTGCCCGAGCACCTGCAGGTCCGCGAGCCCGAACCCGGGGATGCCGGTGGGCACCCGGTCGGCGGTGAGCCCACCCACGACGGCGGCCTCGTCGAGCAGCCCGAGATCCCCGGTGACGGCGGCCGCCGCGGACACCGCGGAGGCGACCAGGATGCGGACCAGGCCGTCGGGCAGCTCCTCGTGCAACAGCTGCGGACCGCGGGCGAGCACGGGGGAGAGCTCGCCGACCGCGGCGGCCAGGGCCAGTGACATCGCGGCGACGTGGTGGGGCACCTCACCGGTGGCCCCGGCCGCGGCCAGCGCCCGGCGGGCCTCGTCGGGCCGCGCCATCGTCCACAGCAGGTTGCCGGTGCGGTGCAGCTGCGCCAGCGCGCGCATCCGGGCGTCCGGTGCGCTCGCGGCGAGGTCGGCGAGGATCGCCTCGGCCTCCTCGCCGCGGCTGAGCCAGGACAGCGCCGCGGCGTGCACCAGCCGGGCGGCGGGGTCGCCGGTGGCCGCCGCCGCGCGGGCCAGCTGCTCGGCCAGCGGCAGGTCGAACATCCGGGTCGCGGTCTCGGCGGCGCGCAGGAACAGCGCCGGTTCCGGGGGCAGGTCGGATCCGAGGACGAGCACGGCCCGCGGGATCGGGTCGGGCGCCGCGTCCAGGGTCTGCGCCACCAGCCTGCGCAGGCGGCGGGCGCGCAGCGCGCCCATGGTGGCGCGGCGGACCTCGCCGTAGAGCGGGTGCGCGAGCCGGGCGACCAGCCCGTCGGTGCGCACCAGGCCGCGGCCCTCGGCCTCCTCGAGGTCCGCGGGCGAGGTCAGCGCGGTCAGCGTGGCGACCGCCACCGGCTCGGCCAGCGCGACCAGGTCCACGACGTCCTGCACCTGCGCCGTGAGGCCGCCGATCTGGTGCTCCAGGAGGTCGGCCAGCCCCGGGGAGACCACCGGCTCGCTGGTCCACCGCCAGATCCCGGACGCCGGTGTGAACCGGCCCGCCGACACCTCCCCGGTCAGCAGGTGGCGCAGGAACAGCGGGCTGCCCTGCGTCAGGGTCCACAACCGGTGCGCGGAGGCCTGCTCGACCGGACCGCCGAGCACCCGGGCGACCAGGTCCGTGGTCCGGGCGACGTCCAGCGGGGCCAGGTCCAGGCGCGGTAGGTGCTCGTCCTTCCACAGGGACGTCACCGCGTCGGGAGCCGGTTCCCCGGCCCGCAGGGTGACGAGGGCCGGTGCCATCCGCCGCACCACCACCCGGTGCAGCACGATCGCGGAGTGCTCGTCGAGCAGGTGCGCGTCGTCGACGGCCAGCACCAGCGGCTGCTGCCGGGCGAGGGAGTCCAGCGCCCGGGCGATGGTCCCGGCGGCGTCGCCGGTCCGGACGTCGAGCAGGCCGGCGAACGCGCCGAGGGGCAGCGGCCGGGCTGCCGTGCTGCCGTGGGCCCACACGACGGTGGCACCCCGCCGCCCTGGGGCAGCCAGCGCCTCGCGGGCGAGCCGGGTCTTGCCGACCCCGGCCGGGCCCGCCACCACGATCCCCGCCGCACCGGGCCGGACCGCCGCCGCGACCCCGCGCAGCTCCTCGTCCCGGCCGGCGAGCGGCCACGGCCGCTCCACCGCACGAGGTTAGCGATCAGAGGTCGGGTACCGCACTACCCGACGCTGCCGGGGCGGTTCGCGCGAGGGTCGGTGCATGAGCACCCGGACCGTCCTCGTCACCGGCGCCGGCCGAGGCATCGGCCGCGCCACCGCCGTCCGCCTGGCCCGCTCGGGCTGGCGGGTGTTCGGCGGCGTCCGCACCGACGTCGCCGCGAAGGAGCTGGCCGCGGAATCGGCGCTGATCACGCCGGTCGAGCTCGACGTCACCGTCCCCGAGCACCTGGCCGCGCTCGACCGCGAGCTGCCCGAGCGGCTCGACGCCCTGGTCAACAACGCCGGCATCGCGGTGGCCGGCCCGCTCGAGACGCTGTCGCGGGCCGACGTGCACCACCAGTTCGACGTGAACCTCGTCGGGCCGCTCGCGCTGACCCGGGCCCTGCTGCCCCGGTTGCGCCGGGCGCGCGGGCGCGTGGTGTTCATCTCCTCGGTCAACGGCCGGGTGTCGTTCCCCTTCACCGGGATCTACAACGCCTCCAAGTACGCGGTCGAGGCCGTGGCCGACTGCCTGCGGGTCGAGCTGCGCCCCTTCGGCGTGCAGGTCGCCCTCCTCGAGCCGGGCGTCGTCGACACCGATCCCTGGCACGAGATGGACCAGATCCTCGACGAGCTCGAGGCCGGCCTCGACCCCGAGCACCGCAGGCTCTACGCGCCGCACTTCGCCGGTGAGCGCCGCCTCGTCGAGCGGATCCGCAAGGGCGCCGCACCGCCCGAGCGGGTCGCCGCCGCCGTCGAGCGGCAGCTGACCCGGCGGCGGGTGCGGCCGCGCACCGCGGTGGGCGCCGACGCCCGGGTGATCCTCGGGATGAAGACCCTGCTGCCGGCGTGCGGCCTCGACGCGGTCTGGACCCGCGGCATCGGGGTCTGAGCCCGGCGACCCCGTCCTCAGTCGCCCGGCGACCCGGTCCTCAGTCGCCCAGCGACCACAGCGCCCGGTGGTACGCGATGCGCTCCGCGTCCGGCTCGACGCCGTAGGCGGCGAAGTAGGCGCCGTCCCAGCCGGGGCCGTAGTTCCACTCCAGGCTCCACGACCCCACGGCCAGGTCGGCCCAGCGGTCGGCCACCCCCAGGCAGTCCAGGTCCACGTGCCCGGCCAGCTCCCCGTCGTCGCCGATGAGGGTGTTGGGGCAGCAGGGGTCGCCGTGGCAGACGACGAGCCGGTCGTGCGGCGGCGGCCCGGGGAACTCCGCCACCCGCTGCAGCAGGTCCGCGCGCCCGTCGGCCACCGCGCCCGCCCGGGCCCGCTCGACGCGGCCCGCGACGGACCACTCGAAGGGGCACCCCGCCACCGGCAGGCTCTCGTGCAGCAGCCGCAGCCCCTCGCCGAGGACGCGCACCGCCACCTCGGGCCGGGCCAGCCACCGCGGGTCCACGGCGCTGCGGCCCGGCAGGGCGGACGTCACCAACCACGTGCCGTCCTCGTCCCGGCCGGACCCCAGCACCGCGGGCACCCGCAGGTGGCGTCCCGCCCACGCCAGCCGCCGCGCCTCCTCCGCGATCCGCAACCGGCTGCCGGCGGGGGCCCACTTCACGAAGGCGCCCACGCCGACCACCTCGAACGTCAGGCCACCGGCCTCGTTGCGCCACACCGGCCGCAGCTCGCGATCCCCCGCCCAGCGGCGCAGCGCCCGCGGGACCCGCACGTCCGCCACGTCCGCACCCGGGATCACCGCACCAGCCTGCCAGCAGCGGGGCGCGCCGCCACCGCCCGCTCCCACCGTGGCGGCGGGCTCAGTACTCGTCGTGCAGCTTGAACCAGCCCGGCGGCGTCTCGTTGCGGCCCAGCGGTGCCCGGTCGAGCCACTGGTACATCGCCCACAGCGCGTCACCGCCGCGGGCGTAGGCGGAGTAGGTGTGGTGGACGGCGCCGTCCTGGATCGCGAAGGCGCTGATGCCGGGCAGGTCGTGCGGCCCCGTGCCCGGCTCCGGGAAGGGCGGCAGCTCGCGGAAGTTGTACTCCGCCCCCCGGGCGAGCTGCCCGTCGGTGAACGAGACCCCGAAGTCGTGGTTGAAGTCGCTGCCCTCCGAGGAGGCCCACTCGAACGTCCACCCCATGCGCCGCCGGTGGGCGAGCAGCTCCTCGATCGGTGCCCGGCACACGGCGGTGAACGCGACGTCGTGGTGCTCCAGGTGCACCACGGAACCGTCGAAGCCGTCGGCCATCGCCGCGCAGCTGGGGCAGGCGGGGGACATGTAGTGGTACACGAGCAGCTGGGAGCGGCCGCGGAAGAGGTCGGCCAGCGTCGCCGGGCCGCGAGCGGTCCGGAAGCGGTAGTCCTCGTCGATCCGGACCCAGGGCAGCCGGCGGCGCCGGCGGGCCAGCTCGTCGCTGCGCCGCGTCAGCTCCTTCTCCGCGGCGAGCAGCTCCAGCCGCTCGGTGCGCCACTGCTCGCGCGTCCCCACCCGGTGCGGCACGTCGTCCCCCTCCCGTCGGCGTCTGCGGACACCACGTGCCGACCGTCCCGGGGCGCGGAACTCATCGGTGGAGCCGGCGGCACGCCCCACCCGACCGCGCACCCCGCCGCCGCGGCGGTTACCGTCGCCGGGGCGGTGGCCGCGTGGAGGTGACCGCGTGGCGGACACCGCCGACGGAGGAGGTGCGCCCCGCGGTGCCCGAGCTGACCCGGCGGCGCAGGATCCTCGTCCTCGCCGTCTGCTGCACGAGCCTGTTCCTCGGCAGCGTCGACAACACGATCGTCAACGTCGCCCTGCCCGCCATCGGCCGCGACCTGGGCGCCCCCGTCTCCGGCATGCAGTGGGTCGTGGACTCCTACACCCTCGTGCTGGGCAGCCTGCTGCTGCTGTCCGGCTCCACCGCCGACCGGATCGGGCGCCGCCGCACCTTCCAGGTGGGGCTCGTGGTGTTCACCCTCGGCTCGGTGCTGTGCGGCCTGGCCCCCGGGCTCGGCTGGCTCGTGGCGTTCCGCGTCGTGCAGGCGGTCGGCGGCTCGATGCTCAACCCCGTCGCCATGTCGATCATCGTCAACGTCTTCCCCGACCCCCGCGAGCGCGCCCGGGCCATCGGGGTGTGGGGCGCCGTCGCCGGCCTCAGCATGGCGCTGGGCCCGCTGCTCGGGGGCCTGCTCGTGGACACCGCCGGCTGGGAGGCGGTGTTCTGGGTGAACGCGCCGGTGGGCGTGGCGGCGGTGGTGCTGACGGCGCTGTTCGTGCCGGAGTCGCGCGCCCCGCGCCCGCGCCGGGTGGACCCGCTCGGGCAGGTGCTCGTCCTGGTGGTGCTGGCGTCGCTGCTGTCGGGGCTCATCGAGGGCCCGCACCGCGGCTGGGCGTCGGCGCCGATCCTGGCGCTGTTCGCCGCGGCCGCAGCCGCCCTCGCCGGGCTCGTCGCGTGGGAGCTGCGCCGCGCGGAACCGCTGCTCGACGTGCGGCTGTTCCGCAACCCGCCGTTCGCCGGTGCCGTGGTCATCGCCGTGTGCGGGTTCGCCGCGTTCGGCGGGTTCCTGCTGCTCAACACGCTCTACCTGCAGGAGAGCCGGGGCCTCAGCGCCCTGCACGCGGGGCTGTGGACGCTGCCGATGGCCCTGACGGCGGCGCTGGTGGCCCCGCTGTCGGGGCGGATCGTCGCCGGCCACGGCCCGCGCTGGCCGCTGGTGGTGGCGGGTGCCGCGACGGCGCTGGCGGGGGTGCAGCTCACCGCCCTGGACGCCGGCGCGCCGCCGCTGCAGCTGGTCGCCGCCTACGTGGCGGTGGGGCTGGGGTTCGGGATGCTCAACGCCCCCGTGACGACCACCGCCGTGGCGGGCCTGCCCGCGGACCAGGCGGGGGTGGCGGCCGCGGTGGCCTCCACCAGCCGGCAGGTGGGGCAGGCCCTCGGTGTGGCGGTGCTCGGCGCCGTGGTCGCCGCCGGTCTGGCCGGTGCCCCGATGGCGGCCGGGCTGCCCGCCGCCAGCCACGCCGCGTGGTGGGTGGTCGCCGGCTGCGGCGTCGCCATCACCGTCCTGGGCGTCACCACCACGGGGCGCCGGGCCTGACGGCACCCGGGGCACAGGCCCTGACGGCACCCGTGGGCCGATCGGGGGCCCGACCGCCGGCCGAGGTGGACGCGCCCCGCGCGCGGCGGTAAGCAGGGCGCCGGTCGCCGCGGGTGCGGCGGGGGAGGGGGAGCGGTGCAGGCGCAGCGTCCGGTGCGGCGGCGGTCGGCGGTGGTGACCCTGTCGGTGACCGGGGTGCTCGCCGCGGCCGGGTTGGCGGCCTGCGGCGGTCCCGACGGCTCCGACGACCCCGACTACCGCGCCGTCTGCGTCGACGAGCGCTCCCGCGAGCGGCTGCCGGACGAGGACTGCGACGACGACCGCTCCGGCGGCTGGTGGTACCTCGGCCGCGGTGGCGTCGCGCCGGCCGTCGGGCAGCGCGTCGGCGGCGGCACCGCCCAGCCGCCGGAGGGGGCCCGGGTCGTCCGCGGCGGCGTCCCCGCGGAGGGCGCCACGATCACCCGCGGTGGGCTCGGCGGCGGCAGCGACTCCGGCGTGGGCGGCTGATGCGGCGGGTGGCGTCGCAGCCCCGCCCCGGCTGGCGGCGCACCGTGGAGTCGCAGGGCCTGGCCTACGCCGTCGGGCGCGATGCCGGGACCGGCGCCGAGGTGCCCTACTGGGACGAGAGCGCCGCCTACGAGTTCAGCGAGGACGAGGCCGACGAGCTGGAGGCCGCGACCGAGGAGCTGCACCGGATGTCGCTGGTGGCGGCGCGGCGCCTCCTCGACGACGAGCGGCTGCTGGCCTCCCTCGGGCTGCCACCGCACGCCGCGCCGATGCTGCGGCGCAGCCTGGAGGCGGGCGGGCCCTCGCTCTACGGCCGCTTCGACCTCGTCTACGACGGCAGCGCGCCGCCGGTGCTGCTGGAGTACAACGCGGACACCCCCACCGCCCTCGTGGAGGCCGCGGTCGTGCAGTGGTTCTGGCTGGAGGACGTGCACCCCGGGCGCGACCAGGTGAACACGCTGCACGAGCGGCTCGTGCGGTTCTGGCGCGGGCAGCTGCCCGCGTGGTCGGGGACGAGCGTGCACTTCGCCGCCGGGCAGAGCGAGCCCACCGAGGACTGGGTGACCCTCGCCTACCTGCGCGACACCGCCCGGGAGGCCGGCCTGCACGACGAGGGCCTGCGCGTGGAGGACATCGGCTGGTGGGAGGAGGCGGGCCGGTTCGTCGACGCCCGCGACCGGCCCATCGACGTCTGCTTCAAGCTCTACCCGTGGGAGTGGATGCTCGCGGAGCGCTTCGGGCCGCTGCTGGACGCCCCCTCCGCGGGCATCACGTGGATCGAGCCGGCGTGGAAGGCGCTGCTGTCGTCGAAGGCGCTGCTCGTGGCGCTGTGGGAGGAGTTCGAGGGGCACCCGATGCTCGTCCCCGCCGCGCTGGACGAACCGGACCCCGGGGCGGGCTGGGCGCGCCGCGGCGTCGTCAGCAAACCCGTGTACGGCTGGGAGGGGGCCGGGGTGCGGGTGCGGGCCGGTGCCCTGGAGGAGACCGCGCCGCCCGGCCACACGGCGGGGCAGCGGCTCGTCCACCAGCAGTACGCGGAGCTGCCCGTGTTCGACGGCAACCGCGCCCTCGTCGGCAGCTGGGTGGTCGGCGGGCGCGCCGCGGGCCTGGGGGTGCGGGAGTCCGCGAACCTCATCACCGACACGCGTGCCCGGTTCGTGCCGCACTACCTCGACGCGCCCCGCTCCACGCCCGAGCAGGTCGCCGCCTGGCTGGCCGGTTGAGCGGCCGCGCCCCGACGCCCAAGCACCCGAACACCCGGACCCGGAGGAACCCCCGTGCTCGCCAGCCTCGGCTACGCCACCGCCTACTCCGTCGTCGGCGCCCTGCTGCTCGCGGTGGGGTTCGTCGTCCTCGACCTGCTCACCCCCGGCAAGCTCGCGCACCACGTGTGGGTGGGCCGCTCGGTGAACGCCGCCGTGGTGCTGGCCTCCGGCTTCCTCGGTCTCGGTCTCGTCGTGTTCGCGGCGATCTGGACGAACGCCGAGGCCGGCTTCGGGGCGGCGCTGGGCTGGACCGTCGCGTTCGGGTTGCTCGGGGTGGTGCTCCAGGCGCTGGCGGGGGTGGCCCTGGAGGTCCTCACCCCCGGCCGCACGCGGGACCTGCTCGTCGAGCGGGAGCTGCACCCGGCGAGCCTGGTCGTGGCGGCCGCGCAGCTCGCCGTCTCCCTCGTGGTGGTCGCCTCCATCTGGTGACGGCACCCGGGGCGCCGGGCCTGAGGGGTTGTGCCGATCGGGTGAGGTCCACCACAGCCGGGAAGGAGGACCCGCACCGGGGACGTTCAGCCTGCTGCGGACGTGCCGGCGCGGGCACGGCGCACCCCTCGCCCCGGCCGAAGGAGCACCCCATGAACGCCGTCGTCGTCAACGCCCTGCGCGACGCCGCCGAGGACCACCGCGTCGACCCGTCCGGTCGCACCGTCACCATCCACCTCGACAGCGGCTCCAGCGTGACGGGCCGGGTGCTCGCCGTGGAGGACGGTGCCGCCTACGTGCAGCCCGCGGGCGCCGAGGGGCCGGCCGTCATCGACCTGCGCGAGATCGTCCGGGCCGGCTGATCCCGCGGCGGTGCGCTCCCGCCCCGCGGCCGGGAGCGCACCGCGTCGCCGGTGCCCGTCAGGCGCTGGTGTCCAGCAGGAAGCCCTCCTCCACGCCCGTCGAGCCCGTCGAGGCGGACACGCCGCCGTCGGCGAGCAGGCCCAGCAGGTCGGTGCCGGAGCGCAGCTTCGCCAGCAGGCCGTCGGCGTCGGTGCCCAGCAGCGAGGCCAGCGCGTCCAGCCCCTCCTGCTGCTTGTCCGTCAGGGTGCCGCTGAGCACACCGGAGTCGTCGCGGCGCCCGTGGTGCCCGCCGGGCGGCGGGGGCGGGGTGGGCAGGCCCTGCTGCGCGGCGATCTTCTCGGCCACCGCGGTGGCGTCGACACCCTGCGGGGCGTCGGCCGGGGCACCCGCCACCAGCGCGCTGACGAGGTCGTCGTGCGAGACGCCCTTGCCGGTGGCGATGTCGTCGAGGCTCTGGCCGCTCTTCAGCGCGGTGGTGATCTCGTCCTTCGTCATGCCCAGCAGTTCCGTCACGGCGTCCAGCGGGTCCTTGCCGCCCGCGCGGGGCGGGCGCTGCTGCTGCTGCACCGCGGAGGTCTGCCAGCCGCTGGTGGTGGCGCTGATCGTGGTCATCGGTCTCCCTTCCCGGACCGGCTCTCGGTCACGAGGGGTGGATCGGCTCCCGGGGCGGGGTGCGGCAGCGCCGGAGCGCGGGTCACACGGGATGCACAGGTTTCTGGGCCGGTTCACAGGTCCGCCGCCCGGAGGTGGACCGGACCGCTCCGTGGTACCCAGGGCCGGTGACGACATCGAAGGTGCTGTTCATCGGCGGGACCGGGATCATCAGCTCCGCCTGCTCGCAGCGGGCCGTGGAGCTCGGCTGGGACGTGACCCTGCTCAACCGCGGCGGCACGACCGCCCGACCGGTCCCCGAGGGCGCCCGGGTGCTGACCGCGGACGTCCGCGACGGCGCGTCGGTGCGGGCCGCGATCGGCGACGAGGAGTTCGACGTGGTCGCGGACTTCGTGGCCTTCACCCCCGACCACGTCGTCGCCGACGTGGAGCTGTTCACCGGCCGCACCGGGCAGTACGTGTTCATCAGCTCCGCCTCGGCCTACCAGACCCCGCCGGAGCGGCTGCCCGTCGTGGAGTCCACCCCGCTGCGCAACCCGTTCTGGCAGTACTCCCGCGACAAGATCGCCTGCGAGGACCTGCTGGTGCGGGCGCACCGCGAGGACGGGTTCCCCGCGACGATCGTGCGGCCCTCCCACACCTACGACCGCACGCTGGTCCCGCTGGACGGCGGCTGGACGGTCCTGGACCGGATGCGGCGCGGTGAGCCCGTCGTCGTCCACGGCGACGGCACCTCGCTGTGGACGCTGACGCACCACACCGACTTCGCGAAGGCGTTCACCGGCCTGCTCGGGCGGCCCGCCGCGGTGGGCGACGCCTTCCACATCACCTCCGACGAGGTGCTCACCTGGAACCGGATCGCCCTGGACCTGGCCGCCGCCGCGGGCGTGGACGACCCGCAGCTGGTGCACGTCGCCTCCGACGCCATCGCCGCCGCCGACCCGGGGTGGGGCGCGGGTCTGCTGGGGGACAAGGCGCACTCGATGGTGTTCGACAACTCCAAGGTGAAGGCGCTGGTGCCGGACTTCACGGCGACGGTGCCGTTCCGCCGCGGCGCGCAGGAGATCGTCGACTGGTACGACGCCGACCCGGCGCGCCGGGTGGTGGACGCCGAGCGCGACGCCCTGCTGGACCGGCTGGTGGCGCGCTACGGGCCGGCCTGAACCGGGGCGAGCCGACCCACCCCCCGCGCGGCTCAGCCCCGCACGGGGTGCAGCACGGCCTCCAGCCGCACGACGCCGGCGCCGTGGGTGGCGTCCAGCTCCTCCTGCAGCGACTGCCGCGCCACCAGGAAGTACCCCACCACCTCGCCGGTCACCACGTCGATCGAGCTCTGCAGCAGGCCCTCGCGCCGGTCGAGGTCCGCCTGCACGGTGAGCAGGTCCGCGTACGCGCGCCGCGCGGTGCTGACGCAGAGCGGTCCGCCCCACACCTCGCGCAGCGCCTGCTCGGCGGCCGCGACGTCGCCGGTGGTGCTGACGTTGAGGACCTGGTTCGCGGGGTCGAGGGCGGGGTCGTCCTCGGGGTCCGGCCGGGGTTCCCCGGACACCGGCGGTGCGTCGATCCAGCTGCCGCCGTAGCCGTCGAGGCGCTCGGCGCGGGTGAGGGCGGCCTGCAGGGTCTCCTCCGTCGCCCGCGCCGGGTCCGGTGCCCGCCAGCCGCCGGCGGGTTCGGGGCAGGGGGAGTCGAAACCCGCCGCCGGGTCCCGCGCCACCGGCAGCAGGTCGCCGGCGTCCCCGGGCAGCCGCGGGGGTTCGGTGAGGGTGAGGGTGCCGTCCTGCTCGGTGGTGCCGGCCAGGGTGCCGACGACGACGAAATCCCCCCACGTCGTGCCGTTCTGCGACTCGTGGCTGCCCGCGGGCAGGGCCGCCCAGTCCCAGCCGGCGAGGTCCAGCCCGCTGCACTGCGGTGGGTAGGAGGTCGCCACCGCGTGGCACAGCTGCGGGCCGTGGTCGGGGCTCTGCAGCACCGTGCCGAGCGCGGCGTAGGGGCCGGTGTGGTCGTCGGGCACCAGGTCGGGGTTGCCGAGCGAGATGCCGCCGGCGGCCGGTGCGCCGTCGCCGGCGGTGGCCCCGGTGCCGGTCGTGGTCGCGGTGGTGTCCCCGGGGTCGGCGGCGGGGGTGGCGCGCCCGGTGGCGCAGGCGCCCAGCAGGGCGAGGAGGAGGGCGGCGGTCCCCACGGTTGCGCCGGACCTGGCGGTGTGCGGCCTCATGGTGCTCGGACGCGGGCGCGCCGGGCGTGGTTCCGCGCCGGTGGCCGCACGGTCCGTCGTCACCCGTGGTGACGCCGTCACCCGATCGGTTGCAACTAATTGTGCGAAAACCCTCACGCTGTGTGCCCGTCCCGGGCACAGTGGAGCCACCGGACCGGTTCCCGGCAGCCCAGGGGGGTAGGGGAGCGGTCACACCGTCGAACACCGGGGGAGATCGTGAAGCGGACGACCCGCGTCCTCAGCGCGGCGGCGGCACTGCCCGCCGCCGCCGTCCTGACCTGCGGCACCGGCACCGGCAGCGCCACCGCCGCCCCACCCGCACCCGACCTCGTCGTCACCGCCGTCGGCTGGGCGCCCACCGACCCCGTGCCCGGCTCGCCGGTGCAGTTCCGCGCCGAGATCCGCAACGCCGGCACCGCCGCCACCCCCGACGGCGTGATCCACGGCGTGCAGTTCAAGGTCGCGGGCGTCACGACGAGCTGGTCGGACACCTGGACGTTCTCCCTGGCCCCCGGCGACAGCGTCCTGGTCACCGCCAACTCCGGCCCCACCGGCAGCGCCACCTGGCGGGCCGTGCAGGGCACCCGCACCGTCACCGCCGAGGTCGACGACGCCCGGCGCATCGCCGAGTCGGACGAGCGCGACAACACCCGCAGCCGCACCCTGACCGTCCGGCCCGCCAGCGGCAGCGGGGCCGTCGCCAGCGTCGCCCGCACCGCCCGCGCCGCCGACGGCTCCACCGGCCTCGTCGTCGACCACTGGCTCGCCGCGCACAACCACGCCACGTTCGTGCAGGCCGCCGTCACCGGTGAGCTGTTCGGCGCCTGCTACCGCAGCACCGACCAGCGGCAGGTCCCCGGCACCGAGGTCAGGTTCCGCACCGCGACCGTCGGCAGCACCGCACCCGAGGTCAGCGGCCCCACCGAGGACCACGTGCTGCTGGACCCCGTCGCCGCATCCACCACCTCCACCCGCGCCCGCGTCGGCGTCTCCACCGTCCCGCTGCTGCGCCGCTACTACGGCGACCCGGCGCAGCTGGGCTGCCCGCGCGGTTCCGCAGGGGCGTTCTCCCGCTGGCACGTCACCCGCGTGGAGTCGGTGCGCTACCTCGCCGGCAGCTCCGACCAGGGCGTCCACGCCACCGGCACCAGCAGCCGGCCCGTCGCGCTCGACCTCAGCCTCGCGCCCGTCCCCGCGCCGTAGCGGGACCGGGCCCCCCACCCGCCCGCGCACCGGCCCGCTGGCCCGGCACCACCCCCGGTGCCGGGCCCGCCGCCCGGCCGTCACCGCTGACCCGGCCGTCACCGCTGACCCGGCCGCGCCCGAGCCGCTTGGCCGCGTAGAGCGCCGCGTCGGCGTCGGCGTACAGCTCC
>NZ_BAABIL010000036.1:0-9720 GCF_039542765.1 Kineococcus glutinatus | reverse complement strand
CCCTCACCGCGGCGCAGCGGGAGGCGCTGAGCACGGCCAGGGCGCCGAGCACCGCAGGAGCCGGCAGCACGCCCCCGGCCGCGACGTGCGCCAGCGCGGCCAGACCGACGACGGCGACGGCCAGCACGCCTGCGCGCACCAGCCGCAGCAGGCCGTGCGCCGGGGACACCACGGCCCCAGGGTAGATCGCCCACCGCGCGGGCCGGCCGCCCGGGCCGCGCTCCGTCGCCCAGGTGCGTGATCGACCGCCGCTAGGGTCGGTGCCCCGGCGGCCGCCGGCGACCGGACCCGTCCCGGACGGCGCGGCCGCGACCCGAGAACGGAGTGAGATGGACACCCTCGTCCTCACCGCCACCGTCGCCGGCGCGGTCCTCGTCCTGCTGCTGGTGGCGTTCGTCGCCGTCAAGATGCGCTACAAGATCGCCAGCCCGTCCGAGGCGCTCATCATCGTGGGCAAGAAGGGCAGGCCGGTCACCAACCCGCAGACCGGGGAGGTGACGACCGACCTGTCCGGGCAGAAGGTCGTGATGGGCGCGGGCGTGTTCGTCAAACCGCTCGTGCAGCAGGCCCACCGCCTCTCGCTGTCCTCGGTGCGCATCCCCATCTCCATCCGCGGCGCGGTCTCCCGCCAGGGCATCCGCCTCAACGTCGACGGCGTGGCCATCGTCAAGGTCGGCGGCACCGAGGACCTGGTGCGGGCGGCCGCGCAGCGCTTCCTGCAGCAGCAGAAGGAGATCGAGCCCTTCACCCAGGAGGTGCTGGCCGGCAGCCTGCGCGGCGTGATCGGCACCCTCACCGTCGAGGAGATCATCCGGGACCGCGTCGCCTTCGCCCGCCAGGTGGAGGAGGAGGCCGTGACCAGCCTCAACAACCAGGGCCTCGTCCTGGACACCCTGCAGATCCAGGACGTCACCGACGACGGCAACTACCTCAAGGACCTCGGCCGGCCCGAGGCGGCCAACGCGCGCCGCGCCGCGGAGATCGCCGAGGCGAACAACGCCCAGGAGGCGCAGCAGGCCAAGGCGCTGTCCGACGCCAAGATCGCGCAGGCGCAGCGCGACCTGGCGCTGCAGCAGGCGCAGTTCCGCGCCGACCAGGACAAGGCCGCCGCCGAGGCCGACGCCGCCGGGCGCCTGGCCGAGGCCGCGGCGCAGCAGCAGGTCCTGCTGGAGCAGGAGCGGGTGGCGCAGCGGCAGGCGGAGCTGACCGAGCGCACCCTCGACACCGAGGTGCGCAAGCCCGCCGACGCCCGCCGCTACGAGGCAGAGCAGCAGGCGGCGGCGCAGAAGACGGCGCGGGTGATGGCCGCGGAGGCCGAGCAGCAGGCCGCCGTCGCCGCCGCCCAGGCCGAGGCCGAGCGCGTCCGGCTGTCCGCCCAGGCCGACGCCACCCGGGTGGGGCTGGCCGCCGAGGCCGAGGCCACCCGCGTCCGGCTGGCCGCCCAGGCGGAGCTGCAGCGGCGCACCGCGGAGGCCGACGCCGTCCGGCTGGAGGGGCAGGCGGAGGCGGAGTCCATCGCGGTGACCGGCACGGCCCGGGCCGAGGCGCTGCAGCAGGAGGCGCGGGCGCTGAAGGAGTTCGGCGAGGCGGCGCTGACGCAGCGCGCGCTGGAGGTGCTGCCGCAGGTGGCCGAGGCGCTGGCCAGCCCGCTGGGCAACATCAAGGACCTCACGGTCATCTCCTCCGACGGCGCCGGCGCGCTCAGCCGCTCGGTGGGCACCAACCTGCAGGAGACGTTCGAGGTGCTCAAGCGCACCACCGGCGTCGACGTGCCGGGGATGATCCGCTCCCTGGGCGGTGGCCCCGAGGGCGGCGTGGCCGTCCAGGTGCCCGTGGACGGCGCCGAGCGGCCGTGACGGCAGCACGTCGCCCCTGAGACAGCGGAGCGGGTGCCGTCCCGTCCTCCTGCTCCGCTGGAAGGGCATCTTCCAGGGCGGCGTGGGCAAGGCGTTCCTACAGGCGACACCTCGGGCGGTGACGACGACAGGGAGTATCGATGCCGTCGACTGACCTCGCCGATCTTCTGAGTCGACTGGAGGCCCAGTGGCGAACTCATCAGCTACCCATCGCAGACCACCTGCGCCCAGGTGTCGACGAGATCGCGCTCAAAGCCCGTCTCGCCGAGCGAGGAATCGTTCCGCCCCGCGAGGTGGTGACATGGTTCGGGTGGCACGACGGATGCAGCGACATCCAGTTCAGCGAAGCCATCAGTTACGGGTGGCTCATGACGCTTGACGATGCCCTGACCGCCTATGACACACACGTCAACGCGGATCCTGAAGCAGATCAGCATTGCTGGCTTCCCATCATCGACAGAGCCGGGGACTACATCGTCGTTCGCTGCCATGAAGACTCGCCGGACCTGGCGATGACCAGCAGCGTCGACGAAACCGCAACGGTTCTGCCACCGCAGTGGTGGCAGCCCTCCTTGGCGGTTCCGGTGCAGTGGTGGATCGAGAAGTTCGAGACGCGAACGTGGGAAAAGGGACCGACAGGACGTATCATGAACCACGGCTACAAGGACGTGGATCGTCATCAGGTGATCACGGAGCTGCTTTGACGGCGTGCGCTGCTCCCGATCGTCGTGGCTGCCCTGTTCCCGCCACCCAACGTCGGGGTCGCCCATCCCGAGGCCCGCTGGCGAGCCCTCACCCGCGTCACCCTCTGCTCTTGGCGCATCGCGTCGATCATCCAGACCACGCTGGCACTCAGCGTCCTGGAGAGCCGCTACCCGCAAAGACCCGTTTCACACCCACGCACGCCACCTTGGGGTGCGGTCTTACCAGACCTGTGGTGCAGGACATTTCAGATGTGACCCCGCCAGGCCCTTGACGCGGAACGAGCGCTACTGAAACCAGCTCTCGTCCAGGTCGTGGGTGGCCCACTGGAAGGTCCACTGCAGGAGCTCGTCGTGGTCGCGCGTCACCCGATCCAGCGTGATGACGCCCCGGTCCCTGGTGCTGAAGTGAAACGCCCCGTCGGAGTCGATGGTCAGGTTGGGGGAGCCACCGTCGAGCGTGCGGTCGAACCTTGCCAGAGCCACGTCATCGCGGTCGATGCCCAGCGCCGCGGCTCGCCGCAGCACCTCCTGGTTGAGTTCGTCGCGCACCCGGTACCGCTCCGCCTCATCCACGAGACCAGTCTCAGGCATTGCCGGTGCCGGCACCTGCCCCTCGGGGAGATGATCACCAGAGGGGTCCGAGGCCGGCCTGAGGCGCTGACCCCGCCGGCAGCAGGGACTACAGGCGTGCAGTCGACTCCGTGCTCCTGCGGTGCCTGCACGTGTCGACGCTGTTCAGGCGGTGACGTCGAACGAGATGAGGTGGCCGGTCTCGCAGCAGGTGCGGATGGTGTGGCCCAAGCGGACCACCAGGTTGCTCCAGTTGTCGCTGACGTCACCGTCCAGGCCGACCAGGCCACCCAGCAGCTTCAAGCGGGTCGGCGTTGGGGTCCACCATGCCGTCGACAAGCCGTCGGGGTGTTCGTGCAGGTCCTCCCGGGCCTAGTCCACCAGCGAGTCGTGCGAAGAGTCGTGCAAGGAGCCGTCCTGACAGGCGGCTTCGACGGCGACCTGGGAGCGGGCGGCGCGGGCCTGCTCCGCCCGGTCGTGGGCTGCCGCGGCCGCCTGATCGGCCATCAGCTCGACACCCCGCTGCCACCGGCGGAGCAACCACCGGCGGAGCGAGCACTGCCCGAGGCGCTGCTGGTGGCGGCCTCACCCAGCTCCCGGCGGCGCCGACCGCGTCGGTCACCGCCAGCGCGATCGCGACCCCGTCCAGACGGTTGGCGCCGGCGGTGAACTCCTCCGACTCCACCCGCAGATCAGCCGCGCGCCACACCGCTCGCACCACGCCCGCACACGCCACCCTCGGACGGGCGGCCGAACGACGGTGGCCGCAGTACAGCGCCGCACCCGGCAGCCCCTGACGCCAAGCACCTGTTCAGCGCGGCCACATCCCCGACCCAGCGCTGCCGCCACCACTGACCGTGACCAGCGCGCCACGAGTACCCGCCTCCCGCGCCGCAACCACCCCGGCGGGAACGGCCTCCTGCGTCGCTCGGGCCCTCAGGGCCGCGAAGGGCGACGGGTACGTCACCGTCCTCGACGTGACCGCCGCGACCGACATCGGGACGAACCGCAGGACGAGGCCGCCGGATCGGCCGAGCTCATCACCGGTCTGTGGCGTGACCTCGACGGCCCCGGCGAGGAAGCGGTCATCGAGCAGGCTCCGACCTGCGCCGAACGCCGCTCGGCCGCCGTCAGCCCGACCAGGTGGTCCGGTGGTGACCACCGACGTCTGGGGCGGTTGCTGTGCCCGTTGCAGTAGACGCAGCGAGCGGGTGCCGCCCCGGAGGACGGCACCCGCTCTGACCTGCACCAACACCTGTCGGGCTGACAGGATTTGAACCTGCGACCCCTTGACCCCCAGTCAAGTGCGCTACCAAGCTGCGCCACAGCCCGATCGACCCGCACACCGCTTTCGCGCGGCGAGCCGGGAAGGAGCTTACCGCACCGGCCGCGCGGCCCGGCACGCCCCCCGGCCGGTCACCGCTTGCGCTTCTCCCGCACCCGCACGCTCACCTCGATCGGCGAGCCGGCGAAGCCGAACGTCTCCCGCAGCCGGCGCTCGATGAAGCGCCGGTAGCCGGCCTCCAGGAAGCCCGTCGCGAAGACGACGAACCGAGGCGGGCGGGTGGAGGCCTGGGTGCCGAAGAGGATGCGCGGCTGCCGGCCGCCGCGCACCGGGTGCGGGTGCGCCGCGACGAGCTCGCCGAGGAAGGCGTTGAGCTTGCCGGTGGGCACCCGGGTGTCCCAGGACTCCAGCGCCGTGTCCAGCGCCGGCACGAGCTTCTCCACGTGCCGGCCGGTGACCGCGGAGACGTTCACGCGCAGCGCCCACGGCGTCTGCACGAGGTCCCGCTCGATCTCCCGCTCCAGGTAGTGCCGGCGCTCCTCGTCGGTCAGGTCCCACTTGTTGTAGGCCAGCACCAGCGCGCGCCCGGCCTCCTGCACCATCGAGACGATGCGGACGTCCTGCTCGGTGAGCGGCTGGCTGGCGTCCAGCAGCACGACCGCCACCTCTGCCTTCTCCAGGGCCGCCTGGGTGCGCAGCGAGGCGTAGAAGTCCGCGCCCCGTGTCTGGTGCACCCGGCGGCGGATGCCGGCGGTGTCCACGAAGCGCCACTGCCGCCCACCCAGCTCGACGAGCTCGTCGACGGGGTCGCGGGTCGTGCCGGCCGTCGGGTCGACGACGACCCGCTCGGACCCGGCCAGCTGGTTGAGCATGCTCGACTTGCCGACGTTGGGCCGCCCCAGCAGCGCGACGCGGCGCGGACCGCCGCCGAGGACCGGACCGCCGACGGCGGAGACCTCCGGCAGCACGGCGATCGCCGCGTCGAGCATGTCCCCCGTCCCGCGCCCGTGCAGGGCGGAGACGGGGATCGGCTCACCGAGGCCCAGCGACCACAGGGCGGCCGCGTCGGCCTCTCCGCGCGCGTCGTCGACCTTGTTGGCCGCCAGCACGACCGGCCGGCCCGAGCGGCGCAGCAGGCGCACGACGGCCTCGTCGGTGGCGGTGGCCCCGACGGTGGCGTCGACGACGAAGACGACGGCGTCGGCCAGCTCGACGGCCACCTCCGCCTGCTCGGCCACCCGCAGGTCCAGGCCGGAGACGTTGCGCTCCCAGCCACCGGTGTCGACGAGCGTGAAGTCCCGCCCCGACCAGCTGGCCTGGTAGAACACCCGGTCCCGGGTGACGCCCGGCACGTCCTCCACGACCGCCTCGCGACGGCCGAGGATGCGGTTGACGAGCGTGGACTTGCCCACGTTGGGGCGCCCCACGACGGCCAGCACGGGCAGCGGCGCCGCAGCCCCCTCGCCGCCGTCGCCCCCGCCGGTGCCGGCGAGGAGCGCGAGGTCCTCCTCGGAGAGCGCGTACTCCTCCAGGCCGACGCGCAGCGCCCGCTCCCGGCCCTCCTCGTCAAGCCCCTCCAGGGACACCTCGGGCCCCTCGTCGGGGATCCCGTCGCCCTCCTGCACGCCACCGGTCGCGGCGCCGGTGGGCTCCTCCGCGCTGACCCCGTGCTCGCCGGTCCCGCCGCTCACCTGCCACCTCCCCGCACGTCGTCGGGCGCCAGTTCGCCCAGTCCCAGTTCGTCGCCACCCAGGTCCGCCGGCACGTGCACCCCCGTCAGGCGCAGGGAGTCCGCGACGTGCTCCGACAGCCGGGTGCGGACCCGCTCCGCGGCCGCGGCCAGCGCGATCCGGCCGGGCACCCCGGCCTCCTTCTCCACCGTGAACGGCTCCCCGAAGCAGAAGTGCAGCCGCCGCCGCGGCGGCGGCAGGGCGCGGTCGCGCTCTCCCGGGCGGCGCGCGCCCAGGCAGGCCACCGGCACCACGGGCGCCCGCGACTGCAACGCCAGCCACGCCACCCCCGAGCGCACCGAGGTGGCCTGGCCCGTGCCGCGGGTCCCCTCGGGGAACACCCCTGCCGCACCGCCCGCCTGCAGCACCGCCAGGACGGCGCTCAGCGCGCCGCGGTCGCCGTGGCTGCGGTCCAGGGGGACCTGCCCGGCGCGCAGCAGCGCCCACCCCACGACGCCGTTGAACATCTCCCGCTTGACGAGGAAGTGCACGTCGCGGGGTGCGACGGCGAAGAGCAGCGGCCCGTCGAGGATCGAGGCGTGGTTGGCGGCGAAGATCACCGGCCCGGTGGCCGGGACCCGCTCGGCGCCGTGCACGGCGGAGTTCCACACCCCGCGGGCGAGGAACGTGCCGATCCCCTTCGTCCAGCGCCGCGGCGGCTGGACGTCCACGACCGCGCTCACGGCGCGACCGCCGTGGCGCGCCCGACGACGGCGAGCACCGCCTCCACGGTGCCCTCGAAGTCGAGGTCGCTGGAGTCGACGGTGATGACGCCGTCGGCGGCCGCCAGGAAGTCGGTGGTGCGCGAGTCGACGAGGTCGCGCTGCACGACGCCGTCGCGCACGCTCGCCACGGCCGCGGCGTCGGCGGTGCCGAGGTCCTGCTGCGCCCGGCGGGCGACGCGCACCTCCTCCCGCGCCGTCAGCAGCACCCGCACCGGGGCCTGCGGGGCGACGACCGTGGTGATGTCGCGGCCCTCGACGACGACACCGGCGCGCCGACCGGGCTGCGGGGTGCGGCAGGCGGCGTCGATGAGGGCGCGCTGGCGCAGGATGAGGTCCGCGCGCACCGCCGGCACCGAGGCCACGGCGCTGACCGCCGCGGTCACCTCCGCACCGCGCACCGCGTCGGTGACGTCGACGTCGCCGACGGCGGTGGTGGCGCCGGCCGGGTCGGTGCCCATCGCGAGCACCACGGCCCGCACGTGCGCGGCCACCGCCGCCGCGTCGGTGAGGTCGACACCCGCGCGCAGGCACGACCAGGTGGCCGCGCGGTACATGGCGCCCGTGTCGAGGTAGGCCGTCCCCAGGTGCCGGGCGACGGCGCGGCAGACGCTGGACTTGCCGGACCCGGAGGGACCGTCGACGGCGACGACGAGCGGCGCCGCTGCGGACGCGGAGGAGCTGGGGCGTTCGGGCAGGGGCACCGCAGAAGGCTAGTCGACGCGGGCCCGCGCCCGGCACCCGCGGGCAGCGGCCCCACGGGTGCGCGGTGGGGCGGTCGTCGGGGCGGTCCTCGCACCGCCGGCGCGCCTTACGCCGGCACCGTCCAGCCGCGCTGGCGCAGCTGCACCGCCAGCGGCGCCGGCGCGGCGGGCAGACCCGCCACCTCCGCCAGCGCCACCCGCTGCCCCGGGGAGTGCTCCAGGCGCAGGTCCTCGAGGTTGACGCCGGCCTCGCCGATGTCGGCCAGCAGCAGCGCCAGCTGCCCCGGCGCGTCGGGGACCACGACGACGAGCACCGCGTAGTGCGTCGGGGCCGCGCCGTGCTTGCCCGGGATGCGGTCGCGGCCGGCACCGCCGTCGGCGATCGCCCGCGCCAGCAGCCCCCGCGCACCCGGCGCGGCGGGATCGGCGCGCACGGCGTCCAGGGCGCCGATGACCCGGTCCAGGTCCTCGCGCAGGGCGCGCAGCACGTCGGCCACCGGCCCGGCGTTGCCGGTGAGGATCTGTACCCACAGCGCGGGATCGCTGGCCGCGATCCGGGTGACGTCGCGCAGCCCCTGCCCGGCCAGGCCGACCGCCGCCTCCGGGGCCTCGCGCAGCCGGGCGGCGACCAGGCTGGCCGCCACCTGCGGCGTGTGGGAGACGAGCGCGACGGCGAGGTCGTGCTGCTCGGGGTCCAGCTCCACCGGCGTCGCACCGCAGTCGCGGGCCAGCCGGCGCACCAGCTCCACCGCCTCCGGCGCGGTGCCCTCCGCGGTGGTGACCGCCCAGGGCCGGCCCGCGAAGAGGTCCGCGCGCGCCGAGACCGCCCCGGAGCGCTCCCGGCCGGCCATGGGGTGACCGCCGACGTAGCGGGCGACGTCGGCACCCGCCTCGCGCAGGGTGCGCAGCGGTTCGGCCTTGACGCTGGCCACGTCCGTGACGACCGCCTCGGGCCAGCGCCGCAGCTCCTCGGCCACCACCGCCGCCACGACGTCGGGCGGGGCGGCGACGACGACGAGCCGGGGCACGGCGCCGGCCGCCTCGGTGTGCAGCCGGCCGGCACCCATGTCCCGCGCCAGGGACTGCGCCGTGGGGGAGGTGTCGGACAGCAGCACGTCCACGCCGCGCGCGCTCAGGGCCAGGCCCACGCTGCCCCCGAGCAGACCCGTGCCCACCACGCGCACGGGCCCGCGGGTCTGCGGGGGGACGGTGAGGTCGACGGTCACGCCCGGCCCCGCCGGAACCGGCTCACAGCCCGGCCGCCTTCATGAGCTGCTGGACCTCGCCGCGGGTGAGGCGGCGGTTGCGGCCCGGCTTGAGGTCGCCGAGGACCAGCGGGCCGATCTGGGTGCGCACGAGGTTGAGGACGGGGTACCCCTCGGCTTCCAGGATGCGCCGCACGACGTGCTTGCGGCCCTCGTGGAGGACGACCTCGACGAGGGCGTAACCGGGCTTGGAGTCGACGAGGCGGAAGGAGTCCACCCGCACCGGCCCGTCGTCCAGCTCCACGCCGTCGCGCAGGTTCTTGCCGAGGTCCTTCTTCACGGGCCCGCGGACCTCGGCGAGGTAGGTCTTCTTGACCCCGAAGGAGGGGTGCTGCAGCCGGTGGGCGAGGGTGCCGTCGTTGGTGAGGAGGATCAGCCCCTCGGTGTCCATGTCGAGGCGCCCGACGTGGAAGAGCCGCTCCTCGCGGGGGCCCACCATGTCGGCCAGGTTGAGCCGGCCGTCCTCGTCATACATCGTCGAGACGACGCCCTTGGGCTTGTTGACGAGGATGTACACGAGGTCGTCGTCCACCTGGAACTGCAGGCCGTCGACGTGCACGACGTGCTTGGCGGGGTCGATGCGGACCCCCAGCTCGGTGACCACCTCGCCGTCGACGGTGACCCGCCCGGCCGCGATCATCTCCTCGCAGGCGCGCCGCGAGCCCGCCCCGGCCTGCGCGAGCAGCTTCTGCAGCCGCACGCCGCGCGGGTCGTGCAGGTCGACGTCGGGGCGCGTGGGCGCCTTCGGTGCGCGGCTCGGCGGCTGCGGGGCGGGCTTGACGTCGTCGCCGAGGCGCTTGGCCGCGCCGCGCTGGCCGGCGACGCGACCGCATCCGTGTTCCCGAGGTGCGGCTCGTGGGCCCCAACGGGGAGCAGGTCGGGAT
>NZ_BAABIL010000035.1:0-5943 GCF_039542765.1 Kineococcus glutinatus | reverse complement strand
GGCGATCGCCAGGAGCGCGAGCACGACGACGAGGAGGGTCGCGGGCAGGTCGAGCAGTCCCGTCAGGCCCGCGGCGACCAGGACGGCGACGAGGCGCTCGGCGCGCTCGGCGATGCCGACGTCGGCGCGCATGCCGAGCCCTTCGGCGCGGGCGCGGGCGTAGGAGACGACGTTGCCCAGCACCAGGCACAGCAGGGCGAGCCCCGCCGCCTGCGGGGAGTCGCCGCCCCGGGCGTACCAGATGGCCAGCCCACCGAAGATCGCGGCGTCGCCGAGGCGGTCGAGGGTGGAGTCGAGGAACGCACCCCACGCGCCGGAGCGCCCCGACAGCCGCGCCATGATCCCGTCGACGTTGTCGGAGAAGACGAAGGCGGTGACGACGAGCGTCCCCCACAGCAGCTCCCCCCGCGGGAAGAACAGCAGGGCGCCGGCGACGACGCCGAGGGTGCCGATGACGGTGACGGTGTCGGGGCTCACACCGAGCCGCAGCAGGAACCGCGCCAACGGCTCGAAGGTCCTCGTGATGCCGGCGCGGGCGAAGCGGTTGAGCATCAGGCGGTTCCGTCCCCGGCGCTCGGGGCACCGGTCCATGCGGCGGCGAGCCGGCGTCGGGTGTCCTCGAGCAGCTCCGGCAGGGCCTTGGTGCGCCCCACGACCGGCAGGAAGTTCGCGTCGCCCTGCCAGCGCGGCACGACGTGCTGGTGCAGGTGCGCGGCGATGCCCGCACCGGCCACCTCGCCCTGGTTCATCCCGACGTTGAACCCCGAGGGCGCGGACGCGGCGGTGAGGGTCCGCAGCGCCGCCAGCGACAGCGCCGTGAACTCGGCCAGCTCCTCGGCCGTGAGGTCGACGTAGAGCGACACGTGCCGGTAGGGGCAGACGAGCAGGTGTCCCGGGTTGTAGGGGAAGAGGTTCATCACGACGAAGCAGGTGCGCCCGCGGTGCACGACCAGCCCCTCGGCGTCGTCGAGGTGGCGGGCGCGGCAGAAGGGGCACTGCTGCGCGTCGTCCGGGTCGGCGGGCTTGCGCTCGCCCGTGATGTAGGCCAGGCGGTGCGGGGTCCACAACCGCTCGAAGCCGTCGGCCTCCCCGACCAGCGAGCCGGCCGCCTCCAGCGGCGGGCCGGCCGTGACCCTCTCCTCGTGCGCTCCGGCGTCGGGCATCAGACCTGCGCGTGCTGCTCGACGGCGTCGACGATGCGCCGGACGGCCTCGTCGACGGCGATGCCGTTGTCCTGGCTGCCGTCGCGGAAGCGGAAGGACACCGCCGCGTTGGCGACGTCCTCCTCCCCCGCGATGAGCAGGAACGGCACCTTCTGCTTGGTCCAGGTGCGGATCTTCTTCGGCATGCGGTCGTCGGAGGCGTCGACCTCGACGCGGATGCGGTGCTCGCGCAGCTTCGCCGCGACCTGCTGCAGGTGCTCGACGTGGGCGTCGGAGACGGGGATGCCGACGACCTGGACGGGCGCCAGCCACGGCGGGAAGATGCCGGCGTAGTGCTCGGTGAGGACCCCGAAGAACCGCTCGATGGACCCGAACAGCGCCCGGTGGATCATGACGGGGCGCTGCTTGGTGCCGTCGGAGGCGGTGTACTCCAACCCGAAGCGCTCGGGCAGGTTGAAGTCCAGCTGGATGGTCGACATCTGCCAGGTGCGGCCGATGGCGTCGCGGGCCTGCACCGAGATCTTCGGTCCGTAGAAGGCCGCACCACCGGGGTCGGGCACGAGGTCCAGGCCGGAGGCGGTGGCGACCTCCTGCAGCGTGCGGGTCGCCTCCTCCCACACCTCGTCGGAGCCGACGTACTTGTCCGGGTCCTTGGTGGACAGCTCCAGGTAGAAGTCCCGCAGGCCGTAGTCGCGCAGCAGGCCGAGGACGAACTCCAGCACCCCGGTCAGCTCGGCGTGCATCTGCTCGCGGGTGCAGTAGATGTGCGCGTCGTCCTGCGTCATGCCGCGCACCCGGGTCAGGCCGTGCACGACGCCGCTCTTCTCGTAGCGGTAGACCGAGCCGAACTCGAACAGCCGCAGCGGCAGCTCGCGGTAGGACCGCCCGCGCGAGCGGAAGACGAGGTTGTGCATCGGGCAGTTCATCGGCTTGAGGTAGTAGTCCTGGCCGGGCTTGCGCACGGTGCCGTCCTCGCCCAGCTCCGCGTCCAGGTGCATCGCGGGGAACATGCCCTCGCGGTACCAGTCCAGGTGCCCGGACACCTCGAACAGGTGGCCCTTGGTGATGTGCGGCGTGTAGACGAACTCGTAGCCGCTCTCCTCGTGGCGGCGGCGGGAGTAGTCCTCCATCACCTTGCGGACGACGCCGCCGCGCGGGTGGAACACCGCCAGGCCGGAACCGATCTCGTCGGGGAAGGAGAACAGGTCCAGCTCGCTGCCCAGGCGGCGGTGGTCGCGCCGCTCGGCCTCGGCCAGGCGCTCCTGGTACGCCTTGAGCTCCTCCCTGGTGGGCCAGGCGGTGCCGTAGACGCGCTGCAGCTGGGGGTTCTTCTCGTTGCCGCGCCAGTAGGCGGCGGCGGTGCGGGTGAGGGTGAAGCCGTTGCCGAGCAGCCTCGTGGTGGGCACGTGCGGGCCGCGGCAGAGGTCCTTCCAGGCCACCGAGCCGTCGCGGCGGAGGTTGTCGTAGATCGTCAGCTCGCCGCCACCGACCTCGACGGACGCCCCCTCCGCGGCGTCGGCCGCACCGGGCCCCTTGAGGCCGATGAGCTCGAGCTTGTACGGCTCGGCGGCGAGCTCGGCCCGCGCCTCGTCGTCGGTGACGGCGCGCCGGCGGAAGCCCTGCCCCTCCTTGACGATGCGCTGCATCGTCCGCTCGAGGGTCTTGAGGTCCTCGGGGGTGAAGGGCGTCGGCACGTCGAAGTCGTAGTAGAAGCCGTCGCGCACGGGCGGCCCGATGCCGAGCTTCGCGGCGGGGAAGTGCTGCTGGACGGCCTGGGCGAGCACGTGGGCGGCGGAGTGGCGCAGCACGGCGAGCCCGTCGGGCTCCTGCACGCCCACGGGTTCGACGACGTCGCCGTCGGCGAGGACGTGGGCCAGGTCGCGCAGCTCCCCGTTGACCCTGGCCACGACGACGTCGCGCGCCTGCGGGCCGGTGGCGACGAGGTCCGCGGCCGTCGTGCCGTCCTCCACCCGGTGCTCGGTACCGGCCGAGGTGACGGTGATCAGCGCGGGCACGGACGGGCCTCCAGAGCGGGGAGCGGACCGGCGCTCGGCCGGACGGCGACCGGGTGCGGCCGCCCACGCATGCTATCCACCGCGGCGGTGGGCCCTCAGTCGCCGGGCCGCGGCGGGCCGGGCTCCAGGCGGACGGCGTCACCGACCCGCACCGGACCGGGTGCGAGCACGGAGGTGTAGAGCCCGGCGCAGTGGCGGGGCGGGCGGTCGACCAGGAGCTCGGCGCTCGGCCCGACGCGCAGCCGCGCCCCCGCCCACCGCTGTGGCGGCGGCGCACCGGGCAGGTCGAGCAGGAGGTTGGCGCGGGGGTCCTCGCCGCCGCAGGCGGCCGGGTCCCCGCCCAGCTGCGCGAGCGTCACGACGTGCACCGCGGCGACCTGCCGCGCGCCACCGGTGCTGCGGTGCAGGGCGAGCGGACCGGGGTGCCCCAGCAGGTCCGCCAGCCGTGGCAGGGCCTGCTGCGCGGGGGCGGGCGGGGACCCGGGGAGGGCGAGCTCGAGGCCGCCGGGGACCGCGCGGGCGCCCACCCGGCGCAGGGCGGGGTGGGACTTGGCGCGCAGGGGCTCGCCGGTGTGGTCGCAGAGGACCCAGCCGCGGTCGCCGCGCAGGCCGTCGGCGTCGACCTCGGCGGCGGTGACGTCGGGCGCGTCGAGGGACTTCACGGGGAAGAGGCGGATCTGCAGGAGCCGGCCGACGACGGGCATGGGTGCTCCTGGTGTGGTGCTGGTGGGCGATACTGGGATCGAACCAGTGACCCCCTCGGTGTGAACGAGGTGCTCTCCCGCTGAGCTAATCGCCCCGAGCCCGTCAGCAGGACCTGCTGACCGCGACCGGCAGGAGCAACCATACCCGGTTCGCGGTGGTGCTCACGACACCCCCCGCCAACTCCGCCACGGCGCCCGCCCCGGCACCGGCCGGGCCGGTGGTTCAGTCGAGCCCGGGCACGCGGCGCAGCTCGGCCGTGACGGCCACGGGCACCCACGGCGGCAGCCCCTGCCAGGCCAGCCACCCCCAGGCGACGGTGACGAGCGCCGCGGCCGTGGCACCGCCCAGCAGCACGCGGGTCGACCAGGAGCGCCGCCCCACCCACGCGGTCCACGCCTGGATCCGGCGGCGGGCGAACCGGTGGGCGCGACGGGCCCAGTGGAACTCCGAACCGAGGATCGCGAGGCCGACGAGCACGATGAGCCAGCCGGGACCGGGCAGCGGGACCAGGACCAGGCCGACGGCGGCGACGGCGGACCCCGCGACGGCCACGACCGCGCGCCAGAGGCGGTTGGCGTGCGCATCGGCGCGGATGCGCTCCCGCCGCGCGTGCAGGCCGGCGCGCCAGCGCCGCCACCGGTGCCCACCGGGCGACACCGCCTCCCGACCCGGTCCGGGTCGTGCGGCAGCCGCCGCCGGCGGCTGCGAGCCGGGTTCCCAGGGCGTCGCCTCGCGCGCGGGCCGCTCGCCGGTCCCGGGCGCCGGCGGTTGCGACGCCGGGCTGGTGCGCTCCACCTCTCCAGGGTAGGTCAGCGCAGGGGGCCGACCCGGTGCGGATCCGTGGCGGGGACGTGATGTTTCGGAGGGCCTGCGGGGGGGAAACTGCTCGACACGGTCGCCGCAGCCCGTCGGCGTCCACGAGACATGGGAGGCCGACGTGCCCTCGCTGCCCCACCGCAAGACCGAGGTCGACGTCGACGTCTCGCTGCGCCTGCGGACGGCCGGCGGTTCGGCCGTGCCGGTCCCCGCGAGCCTGCACTACGGCGCCGACGACCCCTACGCCATCCACGCCGTCTTCCACGGCGGCGACGCCGACGTGGAGTGGGTCTTCGCCCGCGACCTGCTGCGCGAGGGTCTCGTGCGCCCCTCGGGTGCCGGTGACGTGCAGGTCCAGCCGTGCCAGGACGGGCTGGGAGGCCTGCCCCGGGTGCTGCTGCGGCTGTCCTCCCCGGACGGCAACGCCGAGCTGGAGGCCGACGAGGCCGACGTGCGGCGCTTCCTCCGCCGGGCCGACGCGCTCGTGCCCCCGGGCAGCGAGACCCGCCACCTGGACCTCGACGAGCTCGTGAGCCGCCTCGTCTCCTGAGGGGCGCACCCGGCCGGGGGCGGCGCGCTCCCCCGGCCGGGTGAGGTGGCGGGCCGCTCGCAGCCCGGGCGCGGGTCGCCGGTGCCCGCGCGGCCCGGCGCGTCTGGTACTCCTCGGGGCATGACCGACCCCACCACCGGACCGCCACCCCTCGAGGCCCTCCCCGACCCCGCGCTGAACGTGCGGGAGCTGCGACAGCACGCCCTGGCACGTCTGCGCGCCGGCGCCTTCGGCCAGGAGATGTGGGACTACCTCGAAGGGGGCAGCGGGGACGAGCGCAGCCTGGCCTGGAACGAGGAGGCGTGGGCCTCCCTGCGGCTGGCGCCGCACTGCCTCGTGGGCGTCGACGGCATCGACACCTCCACGGAGCTGCTGGGCCAGCGCCTCGCCTCCCCGATCGGGCTCTCCCCGGCCGCGAGCCACCGCATCTGGCACCCCGACGGCGAGCTGGGCGTGGTCTCGGCGGCCGGGGAGGCCGGGTCGCTGTACGTCCAGAGCACGCTGGGCACCACGTCCATGGAGGACGTGGCCGCCGCCGCCACCGCACCGGTGTGGTTCCAGCTGTACGTGCGCCGCGACCGCGAGCTGACCGCGAGCCTGGCGCGCCGGGCCGCCGCGGCCGGCTACACCGCGCTCGTGGTCACCGTGGACACGCCGGTGCTGGGCGCCCGCGACACCGACCGCCGCCGCAGCG
>NZ_BAABIL010000034.1:0-948 GCF_039542765.1 Kineococcus glutinatus | reverse complement strand
GGGAGACGTAGTCCCGGCCCGACAGCCACGCCCACGCCCGCGCCGTCGACAGCAGGGCCGTCGCACCGCGCGGGGACACGCCCAGGGCCAGCGAGGGCGACGAGCGGGTCGCGCGGCACACGTCGACGACGTAGCCCAGGACGTCGCGGGAGACCCGCACCCGCCGCACCGCGGCCGCCCCCGCGGCGATGTCCTCCGGGCCCGCGACCGCCCGCATGCCCGCGCCCGCGAGGTCGCGCGGGTCGAAACCGGCCGCGTGCCGGGCCAGGACCTCCACCTCGTCGTCGCGGGGCGGCAGCGGCAGCGTCAGCTTCAGCAGGAAGCGGTCCAGCTGCGCCTCGGGCAGCGGGTAGGTGCCCTCGTACTCCACGGGGTTCTGCGTGGCGGCCACCACGAACGGCCGGGGCAGCGGCCGGGGCACCCCGTCGACGCTGACCTGCCGCTCCTCCATCGCCTCCAGCAGCGACGCCTGCGTCTTGGGCGGCGTGCGGTTGATCTCGTCGGCCAGCAGCAGGTTCGTGAAGACCGGGCCCTCCCGGAAGCTGAAGCGCGCCGTCGCGGCGTCGTAGACGAGCGAGCCCGTCACGTCGCCGGGCATCAGGTCGGGGGTGAACTGCACCCGCCGGGTGTGCAGCCGCAGCGCCGTGGACAGCGAGCGCACCAGCAGCGTCTTGGCGACCCCCGGCACGCCCTCCAGCAGCACGTGACCGCCGCAGAGCAGGGCGATGACGAGGCCGGTGATCGCCGCGTCCTGGCCCACGACCGCCTTGGACACCTCCTGGCGGACGGCGGCGAGGGCGTCGCGGGCCGCCTCGGAGCGGGCCGGGTCGTGCACCTGCGCGGGCGCGCCGGGCACGGGGAGGTCGCTGCGCTGGTCTGCTTCGCTCACGGTCTGCGGGCCTTCCGGGGTCGGTGCTCGGGAGCCGGGACGGGCTGCCCGGGGTGGGG
>NZ_BAABIL010000033.1:0-2269 GCF_039542765.1 Kineococcus glutinatus | reverse complement strand
ACCTCGGCCTCGGCCGCGGCGACGGCTGCTTCGAGACGCTGCGGGTGCTCGTCGAGGACGGCGGGCGCTGGGTCCACGGCTGGGACGCGCACCTGGACCGCTTCGAGCGCTCCGCCGCCGCCCTCGACCTGCCGCGGCCGGACCGCACCGCGTGGGCCGTGCTGGCCGAGGAGCTGCTGGCGGCCGCCGCGCCCGGGGAGTCGGCGCTCAAGCTCGTCCTCACCCGCGGCCTGCCCGGCACCGGGGAACCGACCGGCCTGGCGACGCTCACGCCCGTCCCCGCGGGCCTGCTGCGCCAGCGCGAGGCGGGCATCTCGGTGGTGACGCTGTCGCGGGGCACCCCCGTGGACGCGCACGCCAGGGCGCCGTGGCTGCTGGGCGGGGTGAAGACGCTGTCCTACGCCGTGCACACCGCGGCGCTGCGGGAGGCCGGGCGCCGCGGGGCCGACGACGCCCTGTTCGTCTCCACCGACGGCTTCGCCCTGGAGGGCCCGACCGCGACGCTGCTGTGGTGGGCGCGGGGCACGCTGCGCACCACGCCGCCGGGCGCCACCGGCATCCTCGCCGGCACCACCCAGGAGGCGCTGTTCGCGGCGGCCGCCGCCGAGGGGGTGGCGGTGGAACCGGCGCTGGCGCAGGTGGGCGACCTGCTGGCCGCCGACGGGGTCTGGTTCGCCTCCAGCGTCCGCGGCGTCGTCGAGGTCGTCTCCCTCGACGGGCGCGAGCTGCCCCGCGAGCCGGGGCTCACGGCCGACTGGCAGCGGCTGGCGGGGTTCTGAGGGCCGGCGCCGGCGGGGCGGGCGCCAGCAGCGCCCGCAGCGGGGCGGCGGCCTTGAGCAGCATCTCGGCGTGCTCCTCGGCCGGGTCGGAGTCGAGCACGACGGCCCCGCCCGCGCCGGTGGTCCACGTCCCGCCGGTGCGCACGAGGGTGCGGATCACCACCGCGAGGTCGGCCGCGCCCGTGCCGGAGAACCAGCCCAGCGCGCCGGAGTAGACCCCGCGCGCCGCGCCCTCCAGGGCGTCGACGATCTCCACGGTGCGCTCCTTGGGTGCGCCGGTCATGGAGCCGGGCGGGAAGGAGGCGGCGACGGCGTCGAGGGCGTCGGTCCCGGCGCGCAGCCGGCCGGTGATCGTGGAGACGAGCTGGTGCACCGTCGCGTACGTCTCGGTCGCCATGAGCCGCGGCACCGCGACGCTGCCCACCTCGCAGACCCGGCCGAGGTCGTTGCGCAGCAGGTCGACGATCATGAGGTTCTCCGCGCGCGCCTTGGGGCTGGCCGCCAGCTCCACCCGCAGCCGCTCGTCCCCGGCCGGGGTGTCCCCCCGCGGCGCGGTGCCCTTGATGGGCGAGGCGGTCACCGACCCGCCGGCGTCGACGGCGAGGAAGCGCTCCGGGGAGGAGCAGGCGACCTCCACGTCGTCGCAGCGCAGGTAGGCGGCGTGGGGGGCGGGGTTGGCGCGGCGCAGCCGCCGGTACACCTCCAGCCCGCTCGGCGGGCCGCCGGGCAGCGCCGCCTCGGGGACGACGGCCCGCGCGGTCAGGCACACCTCGTAGCTCTCCCCCGCCAGCAGCGCCTCCCGGCAGGCGGCGACGGCCGCGAGGTAGCCGGCGCGGTCGGTGCGCAGCCACGGCTCGACGTCGACCTCGACCTCCCGGGCCCGCTGCGGGACCCGGCGCGCCGGCGCGGCCCCGAGACCGGCGAGCACCTCGCAGGTGCGCGCCAGCCAGCGGCGGGCGGCGGGGCGCTCCCCGGGGGTGCTCAGCGCGACCGCCCAGGTGTGCCCGGCGTCGTGGTCCACCACGACGTAGCGCTCCGCCGACATCCACAGCGCGTCCGGGGTGGGCGCGCGGTGCGTCACGGCGAACCCCAGCTCCGCCGCCACCTCGTACCCGAGCCAGCCGACGTACCCGCCGAGCAGGCCGAAGGGGAGCCCGCCGGGGGGCACGCCCGTCGCGTCCGAGAGGTCGGGGCGGCGCCGGGCCAGGCGCCGGCGCAGCACGGCCAGGACGCCCTCGGGGTCCTCGCCCACCCGGTGGCGCACGACGTCGGCCAGCGGCCCGTCGGCCGCCCCGAGGTAGGAGAACCGGGCGGGCGCGGTGGCACCGTCGAGCCAGAACGCCCGGGGGGCGTCGGCGTGCAGCCGCACGAACGCGGCCTCGGGGTCGACGGCGACGTCGAGGCGGCGCACCTCCAGCACCAGCCGGTCGGCCGGGTCCCCTCCGCCCGCGGGGGCGGGCCGCGGGGCCCCGGGCGCCGGCCGCTGGTCC
>NZ_BAABIL010000032.1:0-4429 GCF_039542765.1 Kineococcus glutinatus | reverse complement strand
GTCCCGCACGCCCGCCGGTGCCGGGACGCCCGCGGTGCCCCGGCGCCGGCGGGCGGAGGAGCTGGTCGACCGCAGCGAGGGCTGGCGGCCCTGACGCCCCGTCCCGCCCGGCGCGGTGGGCCGGAGCGGCTCGGCCGGCGAGCCGCTCAGCCGGCGAGCGGCAGCAGGTCGCCCTTGACGGCCGGGTCGGTGGCGAGGAACTCCTGCACCGCGGGGTCCCGGAACGCCGCGACGAGCTTGCGGATGTTCTCCTCGTCCTTCCACCGGCTGCCGATGGTGAGCTGCGCCGCGAACTCGTCGGGCGGGGTGGGCGCGAAGATGAGCTTGTCCTGCCCGATGCCCGCGGTCGTGAAGTTCAGCGTGTAGCCGGCGACGGCGTCGAGGTCGCGCAGCGCCAGGGGCTGGGCGCCGAAGTCGAGCAGCACGAACTGGAGGTTCTTGGGGTTGGTCGCGATGTCGTCGCGGGTGGCGCGCCACCTGTCGACGCCCTCCTCCAGGGTGATGAGGCCCGCGCGCTCCAGCAGCCACAGCCCCTGCGCCTCGTTCGCGGGGTCGGCCAGCAGGGAGACCTTCGCCCCGTCCGGCAGGTCCTGCGGGCTGCGGTGCTTGTCCGACCAGAGCCCGAAACCCCAGCGGTACACGGGCGTGGCCGCCTCCTCCCGGAAGTCGGGGTTGGCCTCGAGCACCTGGTCGAGCCAGAGGCGGTGCTGGTAGACGGTCCCGGCGACCTCGCCCTCGCTGACGGCCCGGTTGAGCTGGGTGCTGTCGGCCAGGCCGCGGAACTCCACCTCGATGCCGTACCTGGGCGCGACCTCCCTGCCCACGAAGTCGACGAGGGCCTTCTCCGCGGCCTGGCCCTCCTGGGAGACGACGACGAGGGTGGCGCCGGCCACCTCGTTGGGGGAGGTCTCCTGCCGGGTGGTGGCGAGGAGCGCGGCGGCGGCCACGGCGACGGCGGCGGCGGCCCCGCCCAGCACCCACGGGGTGCGGCGCCGGCGGCGCAGGGTGAAGCCGTGTTCGTGTCCGGCGGGCTCGCCGGTGCTCGGGCGGGTGGTCTGGTCGGTGCTCACTGCTCTCCTCGGGGGGCGTGCCGGGGCGCACCGGGTCCCCGCGGTGTGCGGGGACCCGGTGTGCGGGTAGGTGTGCGGATGGCGCGGGTTTCAGGCGCGGCGCAGGTGCGGGGTGGCCCGGCGGGCGAGCCGGTCGCCCGCGAACTGGACGGCGGCGACGGTGGCGACGAGCACGACGATCGTGGCGACCATCACGGAGTGGTCGAACCGCTGGTAGCCGTAGGTCACGGCGACGTAGCCGATCCCGCCCGCGCCGATCGTCCCGGCGATGGCCGAGTACTCGATCATCGCGATGGTGTTGACGGTCGCGCTGCCGATGATCGCCGGGACCGCCTCGTGCAGCTGGGCGCGGCGCACCACCTGCCAGGGCGAGCCGCCGGAGACGCGGGCGACCTCGGTCACCGAGACCGGCACGTCGCGCAGGGCGTTCTCCACGAGCCGGGCGAAGAACGGCACGCCGGCCACCGTCATCGGCACGACCGCCGCCGGGATGCCGATGGTCGTCCCCACGAGCAGGCGCGTCACGGGGATGATCGCCGCCATCAGGATGAGGAACGGCAGGGAACGGCCGAGGTTCACCACCCAGCTGAGCGCGGTGTGCGCCCGCGGCGCCGGGAAGAGGCCACCGGGGCCGGTGTTGAACACCACCACCCCCAGCGGCGTGCCGAGCGCCACGACGAGCGCCATGACGATGCCGACCATGAGCAGCGTCTGACCGTAGGCGGGCAGCAGCAGGGCCGGCAGGTCGGCGAGCGGCGTGCCGCGCAGCGCGGGGGCGACGGTGGGCACCGCCGCGGCGAGGGCGCTCACCGGGCACCCCCGGCCAGCGCCGCGGCACCGCTCGCCGACCTGGCCGGCTGCTGCGGGGGCCGCGCCTGCGGGGCGCCGTGCAGCCCGAGCCCCGCCAGGGCGTCGAGCACCTCCTCGGCGCCGGCGGGCAGCCCGACGACGGCCCAGCCGGTCCCCGTCCCGCCGCTGCCCTCCACGGAGGCCCCCAGCAGCGAGACCCGCGCGCGGAGCTGCTCCGACAGGCGCAGCAGCCAGTCGGCCGGCACGGCCCCGGAGGCGTAGGTCACCGTCCACACGCGCTCCCCGGGTGCGGGCGCGGCGTGCGGGCGCAGCGGCTGCAGGGCCCGGCCCAGGGCGGAGGCGGGGTCCCGCAGCAGCGCCGCGACCGGCCCCGACTCCACGAGCCGGCCGGCCTGCAGGTGCCCCACGCGGTCGGCGGTCTCCCGCACGGCGTCCATCTCGTGGGTGATGAGCACGATGCTCAGGCCGAGGTCGTCGCGCAGCTCGCGCAGCAGGGACAGCACCGAGCGGGTGCTCTCGGGGTCGAGGCCGGACGTCGCCTCGTCGGCGAGCAGCACCGAGGGTCGCAGCGCCAGGGCGCGGGCGATGCCCACCCGCTGCCGCTGGCCGCCGGAGAGCTGGAACGGGTGGTGGTCGGCGCGGTGCGACAGGCCCACGCGCTCCAGCAGCTCGGCCACCCGCGCGTCGCGCTCGGCGGGCGTCACGCCGAGGTAGTCCAGCGGCAGGGCGACGTTCTCCGCGGCCGTGGAGCGGCTGAGCAGGCTGGAGGACTGGAAGACCGTCCCGATCGCGCGGCGGGCGGCCCGCAGGTCCCGCTCGCGCAGCCGGCTGAGCTCGACGCCGTTGACGGTGACCGACCCGCTGGTCGGGCGCTCCAGCAGGTTGAGGCAGTGCGCCAGGGTGCTCTTGCCCGCGCCGCTGGCACCCACGACGGCGAACACCTCGCCGCGCTCCACCGCGAAGTCGACGCCGTCGAGCACGGTCACCGCCGACGGGCCGCTCCCGTAGACCTTGGTGAGGGCCTCGACGCGGATCACGACGGCGCTCCCGCGGCCGCGTCCTGCCGCTCCTGCTGGGCGGGCACCGCGGACGCGACGGGGATCGTGGACAGCGGCCCGCCGACGCGGTACAGGCTGCCGCGGTGCTCGGCGGGCAGCCGGTCGCCGCGGCCGGTCAGCTTGTGCCGCAGCGTGCCCCCCTCGTAGGAGGTGGGGTACACGCCCCGGTGCTGCAGCTCCGGCACGAGGTGCTCGACGACGTCGGCGAAGCTGCCCGGGGTGATGGCGTAGGCGAGGTTGAACCCGTCGACGTCGGTGTCGGCCACCCACTCCTGCAGCTCGTCGGCGACCTCCGCGCCGGAACCGACGAAGCGCGGGCCGGCGCCACCGATGCCGGCCCAGTCGGCGATGTCGCGCACGGTCCACTCCCGGCCGCTCTCGTCGACCTGCTGGAAGGCGGCGACGAAGGAGTGGATGGCGTTGCTCTCCACCTGCCCCAGCGGCTCGTCGAGGTCGTAGCGGGACAGGTCCACGCCCAGCCAGCCGGACAGCAGCACGAGGGCGCCCTCGACGCTGGTGTAGGAGCGGTACTCCTCGTGCTTGGCCCGGGCGAGCTCGGGCGTGGCGTCGGTGACGACGGTGGCCAGCTGGTAGATCAGCACCGAGCGCGGGTCGCGGCCGGCGTCGGCGATCTCCCGGCGCAGCGCCGCGACGGTGTCGCGCAGCACCGCCTTGGTGGGGGCTCCGACGAAGATGGCCTCGGCGTGGGTCGCGGCGAAGCGGCGCCCGCGGGAGGACGCACCGGCCTGGAAGATCACCGGGGTGCGCTGCGGGGACGGTTCGGCGAGGTGGATGCCGGGCACGCTGAAGTGCTCGCCGCGGTGGCCGATCGGGTGCACCTTGGCCGGGTCGGTGAAGACGCCGCGCTCGCGGTCGCGGACCACGGCGTCGTCCTCCCAGGAGCCCTCCCACAGCTTGTAGAGGACCTCCAGGTACTCGTCGGCGTAGTCGTAGCGGTCGTCGTGGGCGAGCTGGTCGTCCTGGCCCATGTTGCGGGCCGCCGCCGGCAGGTAGCCGGTGACGACGTTCCAGCCGATGCGGCCCCTGGTGAGGTGGTCCAGCGTGGAGAGCCTGCGCGCGAAGGGGTACGGGTGCTCGAACGCGGTTCCCGCGGTGATGCCGAAGCCGAGGTGCTCGGTGACCGACGCCATCGCGGTGACGAGCAGCAGCGGGTCGGACACCGGCACCTGCGCGCCCTGGCGGATCGCGGCCTCGGCGCTGCCGCCGTAGACGTCGTAGGTGCCGAGGACGTCGGCGACGAAGAGGCCGTCGAAGACGCCCCGCTCCAGCAGCCGCGCCAGCTCGGTCCAGTACGAGAGGTCCTTGTAGGCGGCGGACCGGTCGTCCGGGTGCCGCCACAGACCGGGGGACTGGTGGGCGACGCAGTTCATGTCGAAGGCGTTGAGGCGGATGCGACGGGGCACGGGGATCTCCTGGTGGGGCGGGACCGCGGGTGCGGTGCTGCGCGGACGAGGTGCGCGCGGTACCCGC
>NZ_BAABIL010000031.1:0-3030 GCF_039542765.1 Kineococcus glutinatus | reverse complement strand
CCAGCGGAGCCGGGCGCCGCCGTGCAGGCGCTCGCGGTCGGCGTCGCGGTGGCACCCGGCAGCTGCCGGCCCGGCGCCTCGGTGCTGCTGGGGCCGGGCACCGGCGCGTTCGCCACCCGCCCCACCGTCCAGGGGGGCATGGAGCCGGTGCGGGTGGCGGGCGTCGGCTCGAAGCGCACCCAGCCGGAGCCCTCGAAGTACAGCTCGGGCCAGGCGTGGGCGTCCTGGGCGCTGATGCGCCACGTGTCGCCCTGCTCCTCACCCGGCAGGAAGCCGATGGCCACGCGCGCCGGGATGCCCAGCGAGCGGGCCATGACCGCCATCGCGGAGGCGAACTGCACGCAGAAGCCCTGCTTGTTCTGCAGGAAGCTGGCCACCGCGTCGGAACCGCCGCTGTCCGGCACGTCGGTGGAGTAGACGAAGCCGCCGCTGGTGCGGAAGAACTGCTGCAGCTGCACCGCGCGGTCGTAGTCGTCCTGCGCGTTCTGCGTGACCTCCCGCGCCGTGGCCGCCACCAACTCCGGCAGCGAGTCCGGCAGCGCCGTGTACGCCTCGCGGAGCGCCTCGGGAGCCGCGCCCGCCGCGCGCAGGTCCGCCTCGGCGGGGGTGACGCGCAGGTGGGTGACCGTGTAGCGGCGCTGCCGCGTGGTCTCGCCGTCCCCCACGACGTTGAGCGTGTCCTGCTCGAAGAGCCAGTTGCCGTCGATGTCCACCCGCACGGTGGGGTAGGGCAGCGGCAGGTAGGTCTGGTCGAGGTCGTAGACCCGCACGGCCGTGGTCACCGCCTGCGCCTTCGAGCGCACGGCCTCCGACAGCCCGGGTGCGGGGGGCAGGCCGTCCTGCACGCGCTGGCGGCGCGGGATGTCGGTGCCGGTGCGCGGTGCCCACGTCCGGCCGTCGAAGACGTCGGCGGTGACGATGCGCAGCGGGGCCGGGTCCTCCTCGTCGGTCCGGTAGGTCAGGACGACGGTGTCGGAGCGGGCGCCGAGGCTGTCCTTGAGGTTGAGGATCGGGTTGATGACCGTGATCGACTCGCCGCGTCCCACGTCGATCGTGAGGGGGCGCTCGTCGAGGCCGGGCACCGCGCCGGGGAGCACGACGGCCACGGCGACGGCCGCGGCCGCGAGGCTGGCGCCCCCGACGCCGCTGCGCCGGTTGGCCGCGGGCACCCAGCGCCGCTCGCGGCCGGTGACGTCGGTGCGCAGCAGCAGCAGGAAGCAGCCGGCGGCCAGCGCGAAGGACAGCGCCCCCGCCCCGCCGGGGGCCAGCGCCACGGGCACGGCGTACACCGCGCCCAGCGGCATCCCGGCCAGCGCCGGCCGGCGCAGCCGGGTCGCCAGCAGGTCCTCGGCGAGGGCGAGCAGGCAGGCGGCGGTGCGCCGCAGCAGCTCCAGGCCCCGGGCGCCGGCCACGGGCACCGAGTAGCGCTGCACCGCCTCCAGCCCCTCGACGGCGAGGACGGCCAGGCGCTCCGCGGTCGAGGGCGTGGGCACCACCCCCAGCAGCGCGGTGTCCCGCGCGAGGAGCAGCCCCAGGCCTGCCAGCAGGACGGCCAGCTGGGCCGCGACGATCCCGCCGGTGCGCCGCGTCAGGCGGGAGACGGCGATGCCCGTCGCGGTCACGGCCACGACCACCAGCGCCGCCCGCGGGAGCCAGCCACCACCCTGCACGAGCGGTCGCAGCGTCAGCAGGGTGGCGCCGGTGGCGGCCGCCGCGAGCAGCGACGTCCGGGTGCTGCGTGTCATCGCGTCCTCCCGACGGCGGCGGCGCGGGCGAGCTGGGCCCACACCCTGTCGATGTCGTCCCCGGGCCCGGCGGCCGTCGTCGACCACCCCGCACCGGCGAGGAGCAGCTCCGCCCGCTGCGCCGCGGCCTCGTCGGCCGGTGCCGCGGTGCGCACCCACAGCCGCGTGCGCTGCACGACCGCGAGCGCGGAGGTGGAGCGGTCGCGGGCGGCGAGCAGGGGGAGGACGTCCTCCTCGTCGACAGCGCCGAGGAGGGCGACGAGCATTCCCGGGGCCGAGCGCCCCAGCCCGCGCACCGACTGCCGCAGGTCGTCGTCCGGCCCGGGGGCGAGGGCCGCCAGCTCGTGCAGCAGGCCCTGGACCTGTGCCTCGACGGGCAGGGAGGGGTGCCAGGAGCGCTCCGGTGACCCGCCGTGCAGCAGCCGCACCGGGTGGCCCCGCCGCAGCAGGTGGGTGCCGATGGAGGCGGCGGCCGTCACCGTCCACTCCAGCGAGGAGGCGATGCCGCGCCCGGCGTGGGCGCCGGCGCGGCGGTCGACGAGGAGGATGACGTCCTCCTCGCCGCCCCGCTCGTCGGAGCGCACCATCACCTCCCCGCGCCGGGCGGTCGAGCGCCAGTGCACCCGCCGCAGGTCGTCGCCGGGCCGGTACTGGCGCAGCGCCACGTCGTCGGCCTCGCTGCTGGTGGCCGTGCTGCGCGCGGAGGTGCCCCCGGTGCCACCGCGCCGGCCCAGGTCGGCGGCGGGCAGGGGGTGCACGGGCGGCAGGACGTCGACGACGGTCCTGCCGCCGAGGGCGCGGCGCACGTCGCACAGGCCGAGCGGGTCGCCGATGCGCAGCACGGCGGGACCGACGCGGTAGGACCCGCGGACGTCCGAACTCACGCTGTACCTCAGGTCGAGGCTCTGGCCCGGTTCCAGCGGGGGCACCGGAAGCCGGGGAGCGGCGCCGAGGACGAAGGGCACGGCGTCCTCCAGCCACAGCCTCACGCCGCGCGGGCTGGTCGTGCAGTGCACGGTGAGGCCTACCGCACCCCGCTGACCTGCGGTGATGGTCAGCGATCTCGACCTCTGCCGGAGGGTGAGAGAAGAGCGGGCCCGCGTGGTGAGGGCCAGCGCCACGAGCGGCACGGCCACGAGGAGGACTCCGACCCGGAGCATGTCGCGCTGCTCCAGCCGCAGCGCCGCGACGACGAGCAGCGCGCCGGCCACCACCAGGCCCCAGCCGCGCCGGTGGCCGCGGGCAGCACTTCGAGGGCGGGTCGCTGTACTCGGCGCCGACGTCG
>NZ_BAABIL010000030.1:0-4383 GCF_039542765.1 Kineococcus glutinatus | reverse complement strand
GCTGCGCGAGGCGCTGCGGCTGTCCGGGCGCGAGGTCGACGTCGTGCACGTCGTCGGCGGCGGCGCGCAGAACGAGCTGCTCATGCAGGCCACCGCCGACGCCTGCGGGCTGCCGGTCCTGGCCGGGCCGGTGGAGGCGACCGCCCTGGGCAACCTGCTGGAGCAGGCGCGGGCGGCGGGCGTCCTGGCCAGCCGCGCCGCCGCCCGGGACCTGCTGCGGCGCACCCAGGCGCTGCGCCGCTACGAGCCGCGCCAGGTGGCGGCGTGGCAGCCGCTGCTGGACGGTGGCGTGCCCGTCGCGGGCTGAGCCCCGCGCGGGTCCGCGCCCCGGTCCGCGCCCCGGTCCGCGTCCCGGTTCCCGGGCGGGACCGGGGCGCGGACCCTACGCCGAGAGCGAACAGCGACCTGGAACAGGGCCTCCCGCACGCAGGTTGGGACAGCACGAGGGGTGCTGCTGCCCTCCCCGGGCTGCGCGGGAGCGCGGTGCGGGGTGAAGCTGTCAGGGCCCAGGTCTAGCATCGGAGTGGTCTGCTGGGGGGAGTGCCCCTGGACCCGACCACCCGCGAGGAGCGCCGCATGTTCGAGAGGTTCACCGACCGCGCCCGACGGGTCGTCGTCCTGGCCCAAGAAGAGGCCCGGATGCTCAACCACAACTACATCGGGACCGAGCACATCCTGCTCGGGCTCATCCACGAGGGCGAGGGCGTCGCCGCCAAGGCGCTCGAGTCCCTGGGCATCTCCCTGGACGCCGTCCGGGAGCAGGTCCAGGAGATCATCGGGCAGGGGCAGCAGGCCCCGTCCGGGCACATCCCCTTCACCCCGCGGGCCAAGAAGGTGCTGGAGCTGTCGCTGCGCGAGGCGCTGCAGCTCGGGCACAACTACATCGGCACCGAGCACATCCTGCTCGGGCTCATCCGCGAGGGCGAGGGCGTCGCCGCCCAGGTCCTCGTCAAGCTCGGCGCCGACCTCAACCGCGTCCGCCAGCAGGTCATCCAGCTGCTGTCCGGCTACCAGGGCAAGGAGCCCGCCACGGCCGGCGGCCCGCAGGAGGGCACCCCCTCGGGTTCCCTCGTGCTCGACCAGTTCGGGCGCAACCTCACCCAGGCCGCCCGCGAGGGCAAGCTCGACCCGGTCATCGGCCGCGAGACGCAGATCGAGCGCGTCATGCAGGTCCTGTCCCGCCGCACCAAGAACAACCCGATCCTCATCGGGGAGCCCGGCGTCGGCAAGACCGCGGTCGTCGAGGGCCTGGCGCAGGGCATCGTCCGCGGGGAGGTCCCCGAGACGCTGAAGGACAAGCAGATCTACACGCTCGACCTCGGCGCGCTGGTGGCGGGCAGCCGCTACCGCGGTGACTTCGAGGAGCGGCTGAAGAAGGTCCTCAAGGAGATCCGCACCCGCGGCGACATCATCCTGTTCATCGACGAGATCCACACCCTCGTCGGGGCGGGTGCCGCCGAGGGCGCCATCGACGCGGCGAGCATCCTCAAGCCGATGCTGGCCCGCGGCGAGCTGCAGACCATCGGGGCCACCACCCTCGACGAGTTCCGCAAGCACATCGAGAAGGACCCCGCCCTGGAGCGCCGCTTCCAGCCCATCCAGGTGCCGGAGCCCAGCCTCGCCCACGCCATCGAGATCCTCAAGGGCCTGCGCGACCGCTACGAGGCGCACCACCGGGTGTCGATCACGGACTCCGCGCTCGTCGCGGCCGCGACCCTGGCCGACCGCTACGTCAACGACCGCTACCTGCCCGACAAGGCCATCGACCTCATCGACGAGGCCGGCGCCCGGCTGCGCATCCGCCGCATGACCGCGCCGCCGGACCTGCGCGAGTTCGACGACCGCATCGCCGAGGTGCGCCGCGAGAAGGAGTCCGCGATCGACGCGCAGGACTTCGAGAAGGCGGCGTCGCTGCGCGACAGCGAGAAGAAGCTGCTCATGCAGCGCGGCGAGCGCGAGAAGCAGTGGAAGTCCGGTGACATGGACGTCGTCGCCGAGGTCGACGAGGAGCTGATCGCGGAGGTCCTGGCCACGGCCACGGGCATCCCGGTCTTCAAGCTCACCGAGGAGGAGTCCTCCCGCCTGCTCAACATGGAGGGGGAGCTGCACCGGCGCATCGTCGGGCAGTCCGACGCGGTCAAGGCGCTCTCGCAGGCCATCCGCCGCACCCGCGCCGGCCTGAAGGACCCCAAGCGCCCCGGTGGCTCGTTCATCTTCGCCGGCCCCACCGGCGTCGGGAAGACCGAGCTGGCCAAGGCGCTGGCGGAGTTCCTCTTCGGCGAGGAGGACGCGCTCATCCAGCTCGACATGAGCGAGTTCTCCGAGAAGCACACCGTCTCGCGGCTGTTCGGCTCCCCGCCCGGCTACGTCGGCTACGAGGAGGGCGGCCAGCTCACCGAGAAGGTGCGGCGCAAGCCGTTCTCGGTCGTCCTCTTCGACGAGGTGGAGAAGGCCCACCCGGACATCTTCAACTCGCTGCTGCAGATCCTCGAGGACGGCCGCCTGACCGACTCGCAGGGCCGCTCGGTGGACTTCAAGAACACCGTGATCATCATGACCACCAACCTGGGGACGCGGGACATCTCCAAGGGCGCCCCCACCGGCTTCGTGCCGGCGGGCAACTCCAAGCTCACCAACTACGAGCGGATGAAGGCCAAGGTCAACGAGGAGCTCAAGCAGCACTTCCGGCCCGAGTTCCTCAACCGCGTCGACGACATCGTCGTCTTCCCGCAGCTGTCGCAGGACGAGATCATCGAGATCGTCGACCTGATGCTGGCCCGGCTGGACGACCGCCTCAAGGACAAGGACATGGGCATCGAGCTGACGCCCGCGGCCAAGGTCCTGCTCGCCACCAAGGGGTACGACCCGGTGATGGGCGCCCGGCCGCTGCGCCGGACGATCCAGCGCGACATCGAGGACGTCCTGTCGGAGAAGATCCTCTACGGCGAGCTGCGCCCGGGGCAGATCGTCCTCGTGGACGTCGAGGAGGTGGAGGGCACCAAGCGCTTCACCTTCGAGGGCGCCACGAAGGCCGAGCTGCCCGTCACCGTGGCGCTGGAGGCCGGCGCCGGCGACGCCGAGTGACGCCCGCGGGCTGACCGGCCCGCACCGGCGATCGCGGAGGGCCGCACCCCAGCCAGGGTGCGGCCCTCCCGCACGTCCGGGTCGCCCATCTCCGGGTTCGGGCGCTCCGGAGGACCCCTGGAGCGCCCGAACCCGGAGATGGGCGACCAGGGGGGAGGGGTGGGTGGGTGCGACGAGAGCGCGGCTGGCACGATCGGGCGCGTGATCGCCGGAGCGCAGGACGCCGCAGCCGCGGCCGTCGTCGTGCGCCCGGCCCGCACCCGCGACGTGCCGCAGGTCCGCGCACTGGTGGAGGCCTACGCCCAGCAGCGGATCCTGCTCGCCAAGGAGGTCATCACCCTCTACGAGGCGGTGCAGGAGTTCATCGTCGCCGAGCTCGACGGCCGCGTCGTCGGCTGCGGCGCCCTGCACGTGCTGTGGGAGGACCTCGCCGAGGTGCGCACCCTCGCCGTGTCGCCGCAGGTGCGCGGGCGCGGCGTCGGGCACCTCGTGCTGCAGGCCCTGCTCGACCGCGCCGACGCCCTCGGGGTGGAGCGGCTCTTCTGCCTCACCTTCGAGACCGCCTTCTTCGCCGCCCACGGCTTCGAGGAGATCGAGGGCACCCCCGTCTCGCCCGACGTCTACGCCGAGATGCTCCGCTCCCACGACGAGGGTGTCGCGGAGTTCCTCGACCTGGCGCGCGTCAAACCCAACACCCTCGGCAACACCAGGATGCTGCGGGTGTCGCCCGCGGCCGGACACGGGAGGGCCGCACCATCAACGCCGTCATGAGCACCACCGTGATCGTCATGGGCGTCTCCGGCTCGGGCAAGACCACGGTCGCGCAGGGCGTGGCCGAGAGCCTCGGCTGGCGCTACGCGGAGGGCGACGACTTCCACTCCGCCGCCAACGTGGCGAAGATGGCCGCCGGCCACCCCCTCGACGACGACGACCGCTGGCCGTGGCTGGCCTCCATCGCCACCTGGATCGGCGAGCGGGAGGTCGAGGGCACCAGCTCCGTCGTGACCTGCTCGGCCCTCAAGCGCCGCTACCGCGACCTGCTGCGCGACGGCCACCCCTCGGTGCGCTTCTGCGAGCTGGAGGTCGCCGAGTCGGTGCTCGCCGAGCGCCTCGCCGAGCGCACGGACCACTACATGCCCGCGAGCCTGCTGCGCAGCCAGCTCGACGCGCTGGAGCCCCTCGCCGAGGACGAGCCGGGGTTCGTGGTGCCGGTGACGGGCGGGCCGGAGGAGACCCTGCGCCAGGTGCTCGAGCGCCTCGGGCAGGACGGGCGGTAGACCGGGGCGCTCCCGGCCGGGG
>NZ_BAABIL010000029.1:0-1623 GCF_039542765.1 Kineococcus glutinatus | reverse complement strand
CGGTGGCCCGGAGCATGGTCGGGTGGACGGCGAACGCACCGCTCGGGGGCTGCGGCACGGGAGTGCTGCGTGGAGGTGACCGCGGCGGCGTGGACCGCCACCATCGGCCTCGTCCTGCTCCTGCTCGCGCTCGACCTGGCGGTGGGGGCGCTGCGCCCGCACGCGGTCGGCTTCCGCGAGGCGACGATCTGGTCGGTGTTCTACATCGGCGTCGCGATCGCCTTCGGCATCGCGCTCGGCTCGATCGCCGGCTGGGGTTACGGCACCGAGTACTTCGCCGGCTACCTGGTGGAGAAGAGCCTGTCCGTCGACAACCTCTTCGTCTTCGTCATCATCATGACGACGTTCGCGGTGCCGCCGGAGCACCAGCAGAAGGTGCTCACGTTCGGCATCGTCCTCGCGCTGGTCATGCGGGCGGCGTTCATCGCGGTGGGCGCGGCGCTGCTGGAGCTGTTCTCGTTCATGTTCCTCGTCTTCGGCCTGCTGCTCATCGCCACCGCGGTGCAGCTGTACCGGCACCGGGACGAGGACCCCGACGTGGCCGACAACGCGCTGGTGCGCGCCACCCGCCGGGTGCTGCCGACCACGACGGAGTACCACGGCGGCAAGCTGGTGGCCCGGCTGGAGGGGCGCCGGGTCGTCACCCCGCTGTTCGTCGTGCTCATCGCCATCGGCGGCACGGACCTGCTCTTCGCGCTGGACTCGATCCCCGCGGTCTTCGGCGTGACGCAGGAGGCCTTCATCGTCTTCGCGGCCAACGCCTTCGCGCTGCTGGGGCTGCGGGCGCTGTTCTTCCTCGTGCAGGGGCTGCTCGACCGCCTCGTGTACCTGTCCACCGGCCTGGCGGTCGTGCTGGCCTTCATCGGCGTCAAGCTCGTCCTGCACTGGGGGCACACCCTCTCCGACGGGGTGCCGCAGATCTCCACGCCCGTCTCCCTGGGCGTCATCGCGGTGGTCCTCACCGTGACGACGGTGGCGAGCCTGGCGAAGACCCGCCGCGACCCCGCCGCGAAGGCCCACGCCGGCTCGCTGCGCGGCTCGCGCCCCGCCGACCCCGTCGAGCCGCCGACCGCGTGAGCGCACCGCGGCACGTCCAGCGGCACCGCGCCCGCACCCCGGGGGGACCCTAGGCTCGGGGCGTGAGCGAGGAGCAGCAGCCCACCACCCGCCCCCGCAGCGCCGCCGACGACCTCGCCGAGGAGCACTTCGCCGCGTCGCTGCGGCTGCAGCCGCTCCTGGCCCTGTCCATCGGGGCGCCCGCCGGGCCCGGCCTGGGCGACCACTCCCCCGCCGGCACGGCCGCCGTCGCAGACCTCGCCCGGGCCACGCTGGCCCGCCTCGGCGCCGTCGAGCCGGCCGACGACGTGGACCGCACCACCCTCGCGGCCCTGCGCGAGCGCCTCGGCCTGGAGGTCGAGCTGTTCGACGCCGGTGAGCTCACCGGCGTGCTCAACGTCATCGCCAGCCCGCTGCAGGAGCTGCGGATGGTGTTCGACCTGCTGCCGACCGACACCGCGGCGCACTGGGAGGAGATCGCCGACCGGCTGGCCGCGGTGCCGGCCGCGGTGGACGGCTACGTCGAGGGGCTGCGCGCCGCCGCGGCCGCCGGCCGGGTCGCCGCCC
>NZ_BAABIL010000028.1:0-6956 GCF_039542765.1 Kineococcus glutinatus | reverse complement strand
CGGCGAGGACCTCGCGCAGCGGAGGTGGTCCGGGATCGCTCGGCACGTGGGCCCGGCCGGGTTCGAACCGACGACGGCCGCGGTGTAAGCGCGGTGCTCTACCAGCTGAGCTACGGGCCCCTAGGCAGGTGAGGGTACGGCCTGCAGCGCCTGGCGGTGCAGCGCGTGCGGCCGCAACCGCCCGGCCTCCTGCAGCACCGACCAGCGCACCACCCCGCCCGGGTCGATCAGGAGGGAGCCGCGCAGGGCGGTGCCGGTGGCGTGGTCGAACACCCCCAGCGCGCGGGCGAGGGCGCCGTGCGGCCAGAAGTCCGACAGCAGCGGGAAGCGGTAGCCGCGCGCGTCGGCGAACGCCCGCAACGCCGGCACGGGGTCGCAGGAGACGGCGGCCAGCTGCACGCCGCGGGCCGCGACCTCGGGGTCGGCGGCCAGGGCGTCGAGCTCGGCGGTGCACAGCGGCGAGAAGGCGAACGGGAAGCACACCAGGAGGGCGTGGTGCTCCTGCCACAGCTCCGGCAGCCGCAGCCGCTGGCCGTGCTGCTCGCTCAGCTCCAGGTCGGGCGCCCGCCGGCCCGGCGCCAGGACACCCGGGGCGTCCTGGTGGGCCGGCGGCGCCCCGGCGGCCTCAGCGACGGGGGCCCCGCGGGGTGGTCATCCGCGTGCCGGCCCAGTCGGCGGAGGCGCTGACGCTGGTCGTGGCGTGCAGGCCGGCCGCGGGGGCGGCCTCCTCGATCTCGTCGGCCGGCACGTGCCCGGCCCGCCCCTTCTTGGGGGTCAGCAGCCACACGATGCCGCCCTTGGCCAGGTTCGTGACGGAGTCCATCAGCGCCTCGACGAGGTCGCCCTCCCCGTCCCGGAACCAGCAGATGACGACGTCGGCGACCTCGTCGGCGTCCTCGTCGAGCAACTCGCTCCCGACGGCCGCCTCCACGGCGCCGCGGAAGTCGTCGTCGACCTCGTCGTCGTAGCCCAGCTCCTGCACCACCTGGCCGTGCTTGAAGCCCAGCTTCGCCACCGCGCTCAGATCAGCCGCAGGGTCCGCGGTCGCGCCCACGAGTTCTCGCCCTTCGTCCCTGTCCCGACGCCGTCGGGACTGCCGTGTCCCCGGCGGAGGCACTCCACCGGTCGCCCACCGGGTGGTCAACCGCCGTTCGGCGCGTCGCCGTCGACGTGCTGAACGCCGGTGGTCGCGCCCGACGAACGTAGTGCACTAGAAGATCCCACCACGACGCAAGCGGCGCCGCCACCGCAAGCCCGACCGGAGCAGCGGCGCGGCGGGCCGCCCGCCCTCGCGCGCACCGCCGCCGTGGGGGAGGGTGGGCGGCGTGGGACGGGTGACGACGAGGGTGCGCACGACGCGGCTGGACACCGCCGCGGGCGCCGCCGTGCAGCGGCCGGACACCCTCGCCGTGGAGGAACCGCTGCAGGTCCGGGTGGGCGGGCAGCCGCTGACGGTCACCATGCGCACGCCGGGCGACGACTTCGACCTCGTCCTGGGGTTCCTGCACGCCGAGGGGCTGGTCACCTGCGCCCGGGACGTGCACGCCCTGCGGCACTGCACGGACACCGGCGCCGACGGGCTGCCCACCTACAACGTGGTGGAGGTCACGCCCGCCCCCGGCGTGGCGCGGGCCGGGAGCGTGGTGCCGCGGGCCTTCCCCACCACCTCCGCGTGCGGGGTGTGCGGCGTGCAGAGCGTGGACGACGTCCGGCAGCGGCTGCGCCACGACGTCGCGGCCGACCCCCTGGAGCTGGACGTGGCGCTGACCGCGGCGCTGCCCGCCCGGTTGCGCGCGGCGCAGGCCGCCTTCGAGCGCACCGGCGGGCTGCACGCGGCGGGCCTCTTCGACGCCGCCGGGGAGCTGCTGTGCGTGCGGGAGGACGTCGGCCGGCACAACGCCGTCGACAAGGTGGTGGGCTGGGCGCTGCGCGAGGGGCGGCTGCCGCTGCGCTCGTGCGTGCTCGTCGTCTCGGGCCGCGCGTCCTTCGAGCTGGTGCAGAAGGCGGCGATGGCCGGGGTGCCGGCGCTGGTGGCGGTCTCGGCGCCCTCGTCGCTGGCGGTGTCGCTGGCGCGGGAGACGGGCATGACGCTGCTGGGGTTCGTGCGCCCGCCCACCGCGAACGCCTACGCGGGCGAGCACCGGCTGCGCACGGGGGGACCCGCGCCGCTCAGCCGGTGAGCAGCGACAGCCGCACCTGGCGCTCGGCGTTGTCGACGTTGGTGTCGACGAGGCAGACGCTCTGCCAGGTGCCCAGCGCCAGGCGGCCGCCCACGACGGGCACGCTCGTCGTGGGCGCCACCAGCGCGGGCAGGACGTGGTCGCGGCCGTGGCCGGGGCTGCCGTGGGCGTGCACCCAGCCCTCCCCACCGGGCCCGGCGGGCGGCAGCAGCTGCGCCAGGGCGCGCAGCAGGTCCTCGTCGCTGCCGGCCCCCGTCTCCAGGACGGCGACGCCGGCGGTGGCGTGCGGGACGAAGACGTTGAGCAGGCCGTCGCCGGCGCCGGCGACGAAGTCCGCACAGCGCGCCGTGATGTCGATCACGCGTTGCGACCCTCCGGTGCGGACCTGAAGGACAGTCGTGAGCACGGGCGCCTAGCCTAGGACCGTTGCCCGCGGACCGCGGGGAACGCCACCAGCGACAGCGGGAGGACCACCACAGTGGCCAGACGCGACGAAGCAGGTCCGAAGGGGGGTCCGGGCAGCGCCGGCCCGATCCTGAACGGCCTTCCCAGCCAGCTGCCGGACATCGACCCGGAGGAGACGGCCGAGTGGCTGGCCTCCCTCGACGGCGTCGTGGACGAGCGCGGCCAGAACCGGGCCCGCTACCTGATGCTGCAGCTGCTGCAGCGCGCCCGCGAACGCCAGGTGGGTGTCCCCAGCCTGACCGCCACCGACTACATCAACACCATCGGGCCCGAGCAGGAGCCCTGGTTCCCCGGCGACGAGGACGTCGAGCGCCGCTACCGCGCCTGGATCCGCTGGAACGCCGCGATCATGGTGCACCGGGCACAGCGGCCCGGCATCGGCGTCGGCGGCCACCTGTCCAGCTACGCCTCCTCCGCCACGCTCTACGAGGTGGGTTTCAACCACTTCTTCCGCGGCAAGGACCACGCCGGCGGCGGCGACCAGGTCTACATCCAGGGCCACGCCTCCCCCGGCGTCTACGCCCGCGCCTTCCTCGAGGGCCGGCTGTCCGCCGAGCAGCTCGACGGGTTCCGCCAGGAGGTGTCCCACCCCGGCGGCGGGCTGTCGTCCTACCCGCACCCGAGGCTCATGCCGGACTTCTGGGAGTTCCCCACGGTGTCGATGGGCCTGGGTCCCATCAACGCCATCTACCAGGCGCAGTTCAACAAGTACCTGCACAACCGGGGCCTGAAGGACACCTCCCAGCAGCACGTGTGGGCGTTCCTCGGCGACGGCGAGATGGACGAGCCGGAGGCGCGCGGGCTGGCGCACGTCGCCGCCAACGAGGAGCTCGACAACCTCACGTTCGTCATCAACTGCAACCTGCAGCGCCTCGACGGCCCGGTGCGCGGCAACGGCAAGATCATCCAGGAGCTGGAGGCGTTCTTCCGCGGCGCCGGCTGGAACGTCGTCAAGGCCGTGTGGGGCCGGGAGTGGGACCCGCTGCTGGCCGCCGACGCGCAGGGCGCGCTCGTCAACCTGATGAACCGCACGCCCGACGGGGACTACCAGACCTACCGGGCGGAGAACGGCGCGTTCATCCGCGAGCACTTCTTCGGCCGCGACGAGCGCACCGCCAAGCTCGTGGCGAACCTGTCCGACGACCAGATCTGGCAGCTCAAGCGCGGCGGGCACGACTACCGCAAGGTCTACGCCGCCTACCGGGCGGCGGTGGAGCACACCGGCCAGCCGACCGTGGTGCTCGCCAAGACCATCAAGGGGTACGCGCTCGGCCCGCACTTCGCCGGCCGCAACGCCACCCACCAGATGAAGAAGCTGACGCTGGAGGACCTCAAGCTCCTGCGCGACAGCCTGCGCATCCCGATCTCCGACGCGGACCTCGAGCGCGACCCGTACCAGCCGCCGTACTACCACCCCGGCGACGGCGACGAGGCGATCCAGTACCTGCGCAAGCGCCGCACCGACCTCGGCGGTTCCCTGCCGCAGCGGCGGACCGCGGCGGCCCCGCTGCACCTGCCCGGCGAGGACGCCTACAAGGTCGTCCAGCGCGGCTCGGGCAAGCAGGAGATCGCCACGACGATGGCGTTCGTCCGCCTCCTGAAGGACCTCCTCAAGGACAAGGAGTTCGGCACCCACGTCGTGCCGATCATCCCCGACGAGGCGCGCACCTTCGGGATGGACTCCCTGTTCCCGACGCTGAAGATCTACAACCCGCACGGGCAGGGGTACACGTCGGTCGACCGCGACCTGATGCTGGCGTACAAGGAGTCCCCCGAGGGGCGCATCCTGCACGTCGGCATCAACGAGGCGGGGGCGTCGGCGGCGTTCACGGCGGCGGGCACCGCCTACGCCACGCACGGCCTGCCGATGGTGCCGATCTACATCTTCTACTCGATGTTCGGGTTCCAGCGGACGGGCGACGCGCTGTGGGCGGCGGCCGACCAGATGACGCGCGGTTTCCTCATCGGCGCCACCGCGGGGCGGACCACGCTGACCGGCGAGGGCCTGCAGCACGGCGACGGGCACTCGCTGCTGCTGGCCTCCACCAACCCCGCGGTCGTCGCCTACGACCCCGCCTACGCCTACGAGCTGGGCCACATCGTCGCCGACGGCCTGCGGCGGATGTACGGGGAGAACCCGGAGAACGTCTTCTACTACCTCACCGTCTACAACGAGCCGATGGTGCAGCCCGCCCAGCCCGCGGACGTCGACGTGGAGGGCATCCTCAAGGGGATGCACCGCATCTCCCCGGCGACGAACGAGGGTCCGCGCACCCAGCTGCTGGCCTCCGGCGTCGGGGTGCCGTGGGCGCTGGAGGCCCAGGAGCTGCTCCGCGAGGACTGGGGCGTGGCCGCCGACGTCTGGTCGGTCACGTCGTGGAACGAGCTGCGCCGCGAGGCCATCGAGTGCGAGGAGCACGCGTTCCTGCACCCCGGCGACGAGGTGCGCGTGCCGTACGTGACGCGGCGGCTGCAGGACGCCCCCGGTCCGGTGGTGGCCGTCAGCGACTACATGCGCGCGGTGCAAGACCAGATCAGCAACTGGGTGCCGGGCGAGTTCGCCTCCCTCGGCGCCGACGGGTTCGGCTTCTCCGACACCCGGGCCGCCGCCCGGCGGCACTTCCACATCGACGGCCCGTCGGTGGCCGTGCGGGCGCTGGAGCTGCTGGCCCGCCGCGGCGAGGTGGACTGGCAGACGCCGGGGCAGGCGATCGAGAAGTACCAGCTGCACGACGTGCGCGCCGGCCGCTCCGGCAACGCCGGCGGCGAGTCCTGACGCCCCGGGCGTGACCCGCACGTGAGGAGGGCCCGGTTCCGCTCGGAACCGGGCCCTCCTCGCGCGTGCGCGCGTCCGCGCTCAGCCGCCCCGCTTGGCGCGGTCGGCCTGCGCGATGTAGCGCTCCAGCTCCTGCTGCAACGGCTTGACCCGCCCCTGGTCCGGGTGGTCCGAGAGCGCCTTGAGGTGGCGGCGCGCCTCCCCGAAGCGCCCGGAGTCGACGGCGGCGGCGACGAGGTGGCGGCCCGCCTCCACGTCGTGCTCGCGGGGGCGCCAGTGACCGACGCCCAGGCCCAGGGCCTCGTCGGGCAGGCCGGCCTCGCGCAGGATCGACAGCCCCTCGGCCAGCGCCCGCCCGCTCGGGTCGCGCTCGGCGGCGATGCCCAGGCGCCGCAGCGCGGCGTCGTGGTCGTCGCCGACGGACAGGCGGGCCAGCTCCAGCAGCGGCCGCCACGCGCGCGGGCTCTGCGCCAGCTCCTCCGCCAGCGCCCACACGGCGTTGTCCGCGGCGCGCTGCGGGTCGCCGGTCTGCTCGGCCTCGTGGCCCTCGGCGGCCCTGCGGCGGACCAGCTCCGCCAGCGCGGGGAAGGCGGTCTCGTCGTTGGGGTCCTCGCGCAGCGCGTCGCGCAGCGCGGCCTCGGTCGCGCGCGGCGAGGCCGCCTCCGGTGAGCGCTTGCGCAGGCCGGCCCCGCGCCTGCCGGCTCCCGGCGTCCCTCCCCCCGCGTCCCTCCGGTGCGACTCTGCGCCGCAAGCGGTCGAGCAGTCCCATGCCTTCCCTTCCGTCGGCTGGCCGGCGGCGTCCTGCGACGCCGCCCTCGTCAGTCCTCCGCCGGTCGTGCACCGGTCGTCCCTCGGGTCGTGCTGGCCTCCTGCGGTGCTGCGGTGCTGCGGTGCGCGCGCGGTGCTCGGCGGCGGGGCGGGTGGGGCGCCGCTGGGCACCCTAGCCCAGCACGCCGCGCTCGGCGCGTCCCGGCGCACGTCGTGATCACGGTGGGTCACCACCGGCGGGTCCCGCGGGCGGCACGGCGGCGGTGGGGCCGCGCGGCACCGCTACGCTCCGCGGCTGTGGACGCCGCCCGCACCGCGCTGTCGGCGCAGACGCTGCGCCGGCTGGAGGCCGCCGGCGGCGCGTTCGGCTCCGCGATCACCACGCGGATGGAGGCGGCGCTGCCGTGGTACCGGGCGCTGCCGCCCGACGAGCGCTCCTGGGTGTCGCTGGTCGCGCAGGCCGGCTTCGCCTCGTTCATGCAGTGGCTGCACGACCCGGGCGCCGAGCCGGTGCCCGGCGCCGCGGTGTTCGGCGGTGCGCCGCGGGAGCTGACCCGCGCCGTGACGCTCGCGCAGACCGTGGAGCTCGTGCGCACGGCCATCGCGGCGTGCGAGGAGGGCGTCGGCGCCGTCGTGGACGCCGAGGACCTGCCCCGGGTGCGCGAGGCGCTGCTGCGCTACTCCCGGGAGGTGGCCTTCGGCGCGGCGGAGGTGTACGCGCGGGCCGCGGAGTCCCGCGGCGCCTGGGACGCCCGCCTGGAGGCCCT
>NZ_BAABIL010000027.1:0-6294 GCF_039542765.1 Kineococcus glutinatus | reverse complement strand
CGACGGCGGCGGGCTCGACGGCGGACTCGGCGGCGGGCTCGCCACCCGCTGCGGCCACCTCGACGGCCGGCGGACCGGCCGGCCTGCTCGCGGCACGGCGGCGGCGCGGCTTCACCGGCGGCACCGCCGCCTGCTCCGCACCCGGCGCCTGGGGCTCTGCTGCGTCGTGCGTCTCGTCCTGCGTGGTCACGGGGTCTCCCGTCGCCACGCCCGACGACGTCACCGGGAACCGCCGCCGGACGTGGCGTGCTCGTGCGCGTCGTCGGGCGGGACGTCCCACGCCCGACGGAAGTCGTCTGCTGCACGGCCCGGGCTCGCGTCGGTGCCGCGTCGCCCTCGCCGTACCGGGATCGCGAGGTCCGCGGCCTGCCACCCCGCGGCTCCGCACCCGACCACCGCGCCCGAGCGCCTGCCGCTGCCACCAGGGGCGGTGCGGCGCGCAGTCGGGCGCCGCGCTCGGCACGGCGTTCGCGTTCCCGGGCCGCCCGCCCGGTGAGGTGCACGGTCGGCCACGGGAAGTGTCTCACAGGACACCTGTCCTCACCGGAGGCGACGACGCCGGCACAGCGGGTCGGTGCCGCGCGACCGCTCCCGCAGCGCCGGGAGGAGGGGCCGACCGGCAGCGGCGAGGCGGCCCTGGTCACCACCGCCGCGCGCGGGGTACGGTGACCGCCGTCCATCCAGAGCGACCGAGAGACCTGGCTCGTCGACGTCGCAGCAACCCCCCGGACCACACCGGACGAAGGTGCTACCGCCAGGAGCGATGGGAGAACGAGCATGACCCGAGGGTCCGGGCCCACCGCCCGCCGAGCGCCCGCACCGCTCGTCCAGCGCCGGCACATCGACCTCTGCCGCGCGCAGACGTCGGCCTGTCCCACCCGCTGACCCCGCACCCGTCGCGGCGCGCCTGAGTTCCCGGGCGCAGGACCCGCGGGTGCTCCGCGGCGGCCGTCGCGCCGCTCCGCCAGCCGGAGAGCACCGTGTCCTCGACACCCTCCTCACCCGTCCGTCCCCGCCGGCCTCCCACCGAGCACCCCGCCGAGCACCCCGCCGAGCACCCCGCCGTGAGCGGGCGGCGCGCCGTCTGCCTCGTCGGCGCCGGTCCGCGAGCCCTGGGCGTCCTCGAGCGCCTCGGCGCGAGCGCTCCCGAGCTCCTGGGCACCACCCCCCTCGACGTCCACGTCGTCGATCCGCACCCGGCGGGGTCCGGGCGCATCTGGCGCGCCGCGCAGCACCCGCTGCTGTGGATGAACTCCCGCGCCGCCGACGTCACCGTCCTGCCCGACGACAGCGTCCGGGTCGAGGGGCCCGTCACCCCCGGGCCGACCTTGTGGGAGTGGCTGTGCGGGCGGCGCGAGCAGCTGGCGCAGCAGGCGGAGGCGGCCGGCGACGTCCGGCTGGCCGCCGAGGTGCGCGCGGCGCAGGAGGGCTCCTTCGTCTCCCGGTCCCTGGCCGGGCTCTACCTGCGCCAGGCGTGGGAGCGGGTGGTCACCGGCCTGCCCGCCCAGATCACCGTGCACCGGCACGTCGCGACGGCGCTCGACGTCACCGACGCCGCGGACGGCCGCACCCAGCTCGTGCACCTGGCGGCCCGGTCCGAGCCGCTGGCCGTCGACGTCGTGGTGCTGGCGCAGGGCCACCCCGACGCCCGGCCCGGGGTGCGGGAGCAGCGGCTGCGCCGGTTCGCCGACGAGCACGACCTGACCTACGTGCCGCCCGGCTACACCGGCGACCTCGACCTGGACGCGCTGCGCCCGGGTGAGGACGTGCTCGTCGCGGGGATGGGGCTGGCGTTCGTCGACCTGCTGGTGCTCGTCGCCGAGGGTCGCGGCGGGCGGTACTCCCGCGACGCCGGTGGCGACCTCGTCTACACGCCGTCGGGGCGGGAGCCGGTGCTGCACGTGGGCTCCCGCCGCGGCGTGCCGTACCGCTCCAAGCTGGGCTACGAGCTGCAGCCCCCCGCTCCCCCGCTGCCGCGGCACCTGACGGTGGCGGCCGCGGCGGCGCGGGCCGGTGGCGGGCGGCTCGACCTGCGCGCCGACGTGTGGCCGCTGGTCTGCAAGGAGCTGGCGGGCGCCCACTACGCGGAGCTGTACGAGCGGCACCCCGCGCGGACGGCGCTGCCCCGGGCCGGGTTCGAGGAGCGCTTCGCCGCCGGGGCGTGGGGCAGCGCGGAGCTCGACGAGCTCGTGGCGCGCGCGGTGCCGGCGGTGGCGGACCGCTTCGACGTCGCCGCGCTCGACCGGCCGCTGGCGGGGTGGTGGGCCGCCACCGCCGAGGAGCTGCAGGAGCGGGTGCGCGAGCACGTGGCGGCCGACCTGGCCCGGCGGCAGGATCCCGCGCACAGCCCGGACGCGGCCGTGGTGCGGGCGCTGCTCAGCTGCTACGGCGTCGTCGCGGAACTGGCCCGGCGCGGCCTGCTGGACGCCCGCTCCGTGGCGGTGGACCTCGACGGGTGGTTCCACGGGTTCTTCAGCTACGTCGCCAGCGGACCGCCGCCGCAGCGCCTGGAGCAGCTCCTGGCCCTGTCGCGGGCGGGTGTCGTGCGGTTCCTGGGCGCCGACGTGGAGTTCACCGAGGACCCGGCCGCGGGCACCTTCCTGGCCCGCGGCGCCAGCGGCCCCGACGAGGTGCGCACCCGGGCCCTCGTCGACGCGCGGCTGCCGCCGCCGAGCGCGGGCTCGGCCGCCGATCCGCTGCTGGCCCGCCTCGCCCACCGCGGCGAGGTCGTCGAGCAGCTGCTCGAGGACGGCGGGATCCGGATCGGCAACGGGCGCCTGGCGGTCGACGCCGGGCAGCGCCTGCTGGACGCCGACGGACGGGTGCACCCCCACCGGTTCGCGGTGGGCCCGTGGGTCTCGGCGGGGGGCTGGGCGCCGGCCTTCCCCCGTCCCGGGCTCGACGCGGGCTTCTTCCGCCTCAACGACCGCGTGGGCCGCGACGTGCTGCACGTCGTCGCCGGGCAGGCCGTGGCGGCCGCCGGCGCGGGCCCCGCCCCGCTCGCGGCCGAGCCCGGCGCGGGGGCACCGTGAGATGGGCGCCTCCCGCGGGATCACGCTGACCATCTCGGTCGACGACGACGACCCGACGACGACCACGGACCTCATCGCCCTGGCGGACGTCGTCACCGAGGCCGCCCTGCAACTCCTCCCCGGATCCACGACCCGGCTCGTGGTCCTCGCCTCCCCAGGAGCTCCCGTGCTCGAACCCGAGCCTCCCCGCCCGCGGTACCGCCGCGGCACCGCCCGCCCCGCCGCGGCGGACGTCGCGTGAGCGCCCTGCGGGTGGCGCCCGCCCCCTCGCTCCAGCACGGCGAGGCGGTCGGCGCCGCCGGGGTCCGCGTCCTGCCGGCGCGCCACCCGTGGCGCTGGGTGGCGACGGCCGCCGTGGCGGTGCTCGTCGCGATGGCCGCCAACGCTCTCGTCACCAACGACGCGTGGGACTGGCCGACGGTCGGGGACTTCCTCCTCTCGACGAGCGTGCTGCGCTCGCTGTGGTTCACGCTGCAGCTCACCGTCGCCGGAACGGTCATCGGGTTCGCCCTCGGCACGGTCGTCGCGCTCATGCGCATGTCGGCCAACCCGCTGCTGCGGGTGGTGGCCTCGGCGTACACCAGCGTGTTCCGCTCGGTGCCCCTCATCCTGCAGCTGCTGTTCTGGTACAACCTGGCGATCCTCTACGACCGCATCGGTTTCGGGATCCCCTTCGGGCCGGTGTTCGTCAGCGTCCCGACGATGGACCTCGTCGGCCCGGTCACCGCGGCGTTCCTCGGCATCGGCCTGCACCAGGCGGCCTACTCCTCCGAGATCGTCCGCTCCGGGTTCCTGTCGATCGACCGGGGCCAGCGCGAAGCCGCTGCGGCGCTGGGGATCCCGTGGGCCCGGCAGTTCCGCCGGATCCTGCTGCCGCAGGCGCTGCGGGTGATCCTGCCGACGGCGGGCAACGAGGTGATCGGGCTGCTGAAGGGCACGTCGGTGGTCTACGTCATGGCGCTGCCCGAGCTCTTCTACCAGGTGCAGGTCATCTACAACCGGACCGGCCGGGTCATCCCGATGCTGCTCGTCGCCGCGATCTGGTACTTCGCGCTGACCACCGTCCTGACGCTGGCGCAGTCCGCCCTGGAGCGGCGGCTGGCGCGCGGTGAGCGGAGGCCCTCGTGAGCGCGCCGACCGCCGCGCGGGTGGAGGCGGCCGAGGTCCCCACCGGGCCCGTCGTCGAGCTGCGCGGGATCCGCAAGAGCTTCGGGCGCACCGAGGTGCTGCGCGGCATCGACCTCGACGTGCTGCCCGGCACCGTCACCGTGCTGCTCGGGCCGTCCGGGTCGGGCAAGTCGACGCTGCTGCGGACCATCAACCACCTGGAGAAGGTGGACGCCGGAACGGTCCGGGTGCACGGTGAGCTCATCGGCTACCGCCGCGCCGGCCGCCACCTGCGCGAGCTGCACGAGCGCGAGGTGCTCCGGCAGCGTTCCCGCATCGGGTTCGTGTTCCAGGACTTCAACCTGTTCCCGCACCTGACGGTGCTGGAGAACGTGGTGGAGGCACCGGTGTCCGCGCAGCGCCGCGACCGGCGGGAGGTCGAGACCGAGGCGCTGGCGCTGCTGGAACGGGTGGGGTTGCGGGACAAGGCCCGGGAGTACCCGCGCCGGCTCTCCGGCGGCCAGCAGCAGCGCGTCGCCATCGCCCGCGCGCTGGCGCTGCGCCCGGAGCTCGTGCTGTTCGACAAGCCGACGTCCGCGCTGGACCCCGAGCTCGTCGGGGAGGTCCTGGACGTGCTGCGCGACCTGGCCGGCAGCGGCACCACGATGGTCGTCGTCACCCACGAGATCGGCTTCGCCCGCGAGGTCGCCGACCGGGTGGTGTTCCTCTCCGACGGCGTCGTCGTCGAGGAGGGCACCGCAGCGCAGGTGCTCGACGCCCCGCAGCACGAGCGGACCCGCGCGTTCCTGGCCCGCGTGCTCTGAGGCCCACCCGGACCGACCCGACCGCACCACCCCGGACCCCGCTCGGCGCACCCGCGCCGCAGCGCGCTGGACCCTGCCCGGAAAGGCCGGCAGGACCCCTCGAGGAGGACCCGTTGAAGCGCACCACCCCCCGCACGCGGCTGCTCGCCACCCTGGCCCTCGGCACGAGCCTGGCGCTGGCCGGCTGCGGGACGCCCGCGGCGAGCACCTCCGCCGGCGCCGCCCCGTCCTCGGCCACGAGCGGCAGCGGTGTCGACACCAGCCCCGAGCAGACCGGCCGTCCGCACGCCGAGGCCGTCGCCGAGCTCAACGCCGCGCTGCCGCAGGCGGTCCGCGACCGGGGCACGCTCGTCATCGGCACCACCGGATCGGGCAATCCTCCGCTGTCCTTCCGCGCCGACGACGACGAGACGGTCATCGGCATCGAGCCGGACATCGCGATCCTCGTGGCCGAGACGCTCGGGCTGGAGCCGGACATCCGGGCGACCTCGTGGGAGAACCTGTTCCTGTCCGTGGAATCGGGTCAGTACGACGCCGGGTTCTCCAACATCACGGTCACCGAGGAGCGCAAGGAGAAGTACGACTTCGCCGGCTACCGCGTCGACACCCTCGCGTGGGAGGTCGCGGCGGACAGCGACATCGAGGAGATCTCCGGGCCCGAGGACATCGCCGGGCTCACCGTCGCCGTCGGCTCCGGCACCAACCAGGAGAAGATCCTGCTGGCCTGGGACGAGGAGAACCAGGCGGCCGGGCGCGAGCCGGTGACGATCCAGTACTACCAGAACGCCGCCGACACCTACCTGGCGCTGGCGTCGGGGCGCATCGAGGCGAGCTTCGGCCCCAACCCCACCGCCGCGTACCACGCGGCGGTGGCCGGCGACACGAAGATCGTGGGGAACGTCCCCGGCGGCGGTGAGGTCCAGGCCGACATCGCAGCCATGACGGTCAAGGGCAGCGGGCTGGCCCAGCCGATCAGCGACGCCCTGAACCACCTCATCGCCGACGGCACGTACGCCGAGGTCCTCGAGCGGTGGAACCTCGCCGAAGAGGCCGTCCCCACCTCCAGGGTGAACCCGCCCGGCCTGCCGAAGCAGGGCTGAGCCGCACGCGCGCGAAGGGCCCCCTCCCGACCGGGAGGGGGCCCTTCGCGCGCTTCGGGTGCGGCGTCAGCGGGCGGGGGCGCTGCCGCGCTCGGCGCCGGTCACGATGGGCACGCGGACCGCGTTGCCCCACTCCGTCCACGAGCCGTCGTAGTTGCGGACGTTCTCCAGGCCGAGCAGGTGGGTGAGCACGAACCAGGTGTGGCTGGAGCGCTCCCCGATGCGGCAGTA
>NZ_BAABIL010000026.1:0-7807 GCF_039542765.1 Kineococcus glutinatus | reverse complement strand
GCCGCCGTGCTGGACGCGCTGGACGCGCTGGAGTCGCTGCCCGAGGACGGCCGGCGCCTGGCGGCCGTGGTCGTCGCCGCCACCGCGCTGCAGCGGGTGGCGCAGCTGGAGGAGCTGCGCGCCGCCGTCGCCCCCGCCTTCCGGCGCCTGGCCCGCTCCGGGCGGCTGCTCGTCCTCGGCGCGGCCCTCGACGAGGCCCCCGGCGTCGAGGCGGCGGCCGTGCAGCAGGGCCTGGAGGGTTTCGTCCGCTCCGCGGCCAAGGAGTGCCGCGAGGGCGCCACCGCCAACCTCGTGCGGGTGCGGGCCGCCGCCGGCCTCGGCGACTGGGCCTCCACCGTGGAGTTCACCGTCTCGGCGCGCTCGGCGTACGTCTCCGGGCAGGTCGTCACGGTGGGGCCGGCGCCGCAGGTGCCCGCCGGGGACCCGGGGGACGCCCCCGCCCGGCCGGTCGCCGTCGTCACCGGTGCGGCGCAGGGCATCGGCGCCGCGATCGCCGAGGTCCTCGCCGCCGGTGGCGCGCACGTGGTGTGCGTCGACGTCGCCGCCCAGGGCGAGGCGCTGGCCGCCGTGGCCAACCGCGCCGGCGGCAGCGCCCTGCACCTGGACATCACCGCCGCCACCGCCCCGGCCGCCCTCGCCGCGCACCTGCGCGAGCGCCACGGCGGGGCCGACGTCGTCGTCCACAACGCCGGCATCACCCGCGACAAGCTGCTCGTCAACACCGACGCCGACCGGTGGGCGAGCGTGCTGGAGGTCAACCTCGCCGCCCAGCTGCGCATCGACGACGCCCTGCTGGGCACCGACGGCGCGCTGCGGCCCGGCGCCCGGTTCGTCTGCCTGTCGTCGATGAGCGGCATCGCCGGCAACCGCGGGCAGGCGAACTACGCCACGAGCAAGGCCGGGGTCATCGGCATGGTCCGGGCGCTGGCCCCGCAGCTGGCCGCGCGCGGGATGTCCGTCAACGCCGTCGCGCCGGGGTTCATCGAGACGGCGATGACGGCGCGGATGCCGCTGGGCACGCGCGAGGCGGGCCGGCGCTTCAACAGCCTCGCCCAGGGCGGGCTGCCCTCCGACGTCGCCGAGACCGTCGCCTGGCTCGCCGACCCGGCCAGCCGCGGCGTGAGCGGGCAGGTCGTCCGGGTGTGCGGCCAGAGCCTGCTGGGGGCGTGAGCGCCGTGGACCACCGCGCCGAACCCCGCGTCCGCGTCCTGCGCGGCACCCCGTCGCTCGGGCCGCTGTACGCCCGGGCCCTGCTGGCCCGCCCCGACCCGGCCGCCGACCCCACCGGCGTCGAGCTGGAGCAGCACGGCGTGCGGGCCGGGGCCGCGCACGCCGCCGCCTACGCCCGCGTCTGCGGGTTCGGCCTGCGCGACGAGCTGCCGGCGACCTACCCGCACCTGCTGGCGTTCGGGGCGCAGGTGGCGCTCATGGTCACCGAGCCCTTCCCGTTCCGCCTGGCCGGTCTGGTGCACGTGCGCCAGCGCGTCGAGCAGCACCGGCCGCTGCGGGTGGGCGAGGAGCTCGACGTGCGGGTGGCGGCCTCGCCGGTGCGCTCGGCGCGCAGCGGCGCCGTGGTGGACCTGCTCGCGCAGGTCCGCGCCGCCGGGACGCAGGAGGTGCTGTGGCGCGGGACCAGCACCTACCTGGCGCGCGTCGAGCGGGCCCGGGCGGGCGCGGTGGCCGACGACGTGCCGGCGCTGGAGCCGCCCGTGCCCGGGGAGGGCGGGGCCGGACAGCCGGCGCTGTGGCGGGTGGCGCCGGACACCGGCCGCCGCTACGCCGCCGTCAGCGGGGACGTGAACCCCATCCACGTCTCGGCGCTGGGTGCGCGGGCGCTGGGGTTCGCCGGTCCCATCGCGCACGGCATGTGGACGGCGGCCCGCAGCCTGGCCGCCCTGGAGGGCCGGCTGCCGGGTGCGCTGGCGCTCGACGTGCGCTTCGCCAGGCCGCTGCCGCTGGGCGCCGCGGTGGAGGACGTCGCGCTGCGCGAGGGCGGCGACTGGCGCACGGCGGTGCGCGGCGGGTCGGGGCAGTCGCGCCGGCTGCACCTCGTGGCGGCGGTGGGCCCGGCCTGATCCGGGCTCCCGCTCCTCCCGCGGAAAGGACCCTTTCCGTCCCCGGGACGTGCTCCGGGACGACGGAAAGGGTCCTTTCCGCGGGCGGGAGGGCGGATCAGCCCCGGCTGGGGACGGGGGTGCCGGCGCGGCGGGCGCGGGCCGTCTCCACCCGGTGCAGCAGCCGGACCCAGGGCGACCAGCGCGCCGGGCGGGCGACGGAGCCCTCGACGGCCCGCTGGGCGCGGTCGAGGGCGTCCTCGAGGAGGGCGTCGTGCAGCCAGCGCACCACCAGCGGCCAGAGCAGGCGCATGCCGCCCTCGAGCCGCCCTTCGAGGGTGTGCCGCAGCAGCGTCCGCGACGGTCCCTGTGGCAGCACCTCGAAGGCGTGGGTTCCCGCGATGCCGACGCCGGGGTCGAAGCGGAACACCACCCGGCGGCCCGGGACGTGCTCGGCGACGTGGTAGCGGACCTCGGCGTGGCCGCCGGCCGAGCCGGGCCGCAGCCCGCCGGACAGCTCGAGGGCCGGCCAGCGGTCGTGGGGCCAGAGGGCGTCGGCCGGGGTGGCGAGGCTCTCCAGCACCGCCGCCACCTCCTGCCCGTCGGCCCGGAGCACCCGTTCGTGGACGTTGCGCATGACGATCTCCCGTCTCGCCGCCGTGGGTCGGCACCGTCCGTACGCCACCGTACGGAATGACCGTACGCTAGCGTACGGAAGGTGGCGGGGAAACGGCTGGCGCGTGCGGACTGGGTGCGGGCCGCGGTCACCGCGCTGGCCGAGCGGGGCGTCGCCGCGGTCGCGGTGGAACCCCTGGCCGCCCGGCTCGGCACCACCAAGGGCAGCTTCTACTGGCACTTCGCCGACCGGGAGGCGCTGCTGGCGGCCGCGCTGGAGAACTGGGAGCACGAGCACACCGACGACGTCGTCGCCGCCCTCGCGGACATCACCGACCCCGCCCAGCGGCTGCGCAGCCTGCTGCACGGCATCTTCGCCCTGGGCGGCGACGACCTCGCCGTCGTGCTCGCCGGCGACACCGGGCACCCCCTCGTGCGCGCGGCGCTGGCCCGCGTCGCCGAGCGGCGCGTCGCCTACGTCGAGCGGGCCCTGGCCGACCTGGGCCTCGCGGACGCCGAGGCCCACCGCCGCGCCGTCGTGCTCTACGGCGCCTACATCGGCTACCAGCAGATCCACCGCACCGCGCCGGAGCTGGCGCCCGCCGGGCAGGCCGCCGCGGCGTTCGCCGACTCCCTGCTGGCGCTGCTGCCCCCGACGGCGGGAACCCCCGGGTAGGTCCACCCCGTGGTTCCCGGCCGGGATCCCCGGGCGAGGGCTTGACCTTGCCCCTGGGGCAGGGTTGTTGCGTCAGGGGCATGACGACGCACACGGGCGACGACGCCCCCGCCCCCGCCCCGCAGACGACCCGCTCCCGGCTGGTCCTGCCCCTCTACGCCACCGCCGAGGGCCTGTCCTTCCTCGGCAACGCCGCCGTCACGGTCGTGCTGCCGTGGCTCGTCCTGGCCCGCACCGGCGACCCCGCCGCCGCCGCCCTGGTCGCGGCGGCCTCCGGCACGGCCCAGGTGGCCGCCACCGCCGCCGTCGGCCCGCTCGTGGACCGCTTCGGCGCCCGCCGGATGGCGGTCCTCGCCGACGTGGGCAGCACCGCCTCGGTGGGGGCGCTGGCCCTCCTGGACGCATCCAGCGCCCTGGGGCTGGGTGCGATCACCGCGCTGGCGGTGGCCGGTGCCTTCTTCGACCTGCCCGGCATGACCGCCCGGCAGACCCTGCTGCCCCGGGTCGCCGCCCGCAGCGGCCGGTCGCTGGAGAGCGCCGCCGGGCTGCGGCAGGCCGTCTTCGGCCTGTCCTTCCTCGCGGGCCCGGCGCTGGCGGGGCTGCTGGTCGCGGCCATCGGTCCCGGGCGCGCGCTCTGGATCACCGCTGCGTGCTCCGCGCTGGCCGCCCTGGCCACGCTGGGGGTCCGGGTGCCCGACCCGGAGCCGGACGACGCGCCGGCGGGGCTGCGGGGGACGTGGCGCACCGTCCGCGGGCTGCCCGTCGTCGTCAAGCTGCTGGGCGTGGCCGCGGCGAGCTCGCTGGTCTCGGCGCCGCTGCTCAGCGTGCTGCTGCCGGCGCACTTCAGCGGCACGGGCCGGCCGGAGCTGCTCGGGTTCACGTCCTCGGCGTTCGCCGTCGGCATCGTCGCCGGCTCGGCGGTGTTCGCGGTGCTGGTGAGGGTGTCGCGGCGGGCGGCGTGGACGGCGTCGCTGGTGCTGGTCGGTGCCGGGCTCGCGCTGCTGGCGACCCTGCAGGGCTTCTGGCTGGTGGCGGCCGGCGCGGTCGTGGTGGGGGTCGGCAGCGGGCTCGTGAACCCCGTGTTCGGCGTCGTGCTGGCCGAGCGCGTCCCCGGGTCGCAGCTGGCGCGCGTCACCGCCCTGGCGAACGCCGTCTCGCTGGTGGCGGGGCCGCTGGGCCTCGGCCTGGCCGGTGCCGTGGTGGCGGGGGCGTCGCTGCCGGTCCTGGCGTGGGGGATCGTCCTCGCCTGGGTCCTCATCGCCCTCCTCGCCGGGACCGGGCGCAGCCTGCGCGACCTGGAGCCGCCCGCCGCCGGGCCGTCCGGACAGGGCGCCGGGGCGTGAGCCTGCGGCAGACTGCGCGCCAGGACGCCGCAGGAGGACCCGTGATCACCATCGGCCAGCTCGCCTCGTTCGCGGGGTGCACCGTCAAGGCCGTCCGCACCTACCACGCGCGAGGGCTGCTGCCCGAGCCCCCGCGCGACGCCGCCGGGTACCGCCGCTACGACGCCCGGTCGGTGGTCGACCTGGTCCGCATCGTCACCCTGGTCCGCTCGGGCGTCCCGCTGGCGCAGGTCCCCGCCGTCCTCGGCGCCGGTGGGGAGGAGCAGCAGGCGGCGGTGGAGCGCATCGACGCCGACCTGGGACGCCGCATCGAGGACCTGCGGCACCGCAGGGAGCAGCTGCGGCTGCTGCGGGCGCCGGACCGGCTGTGCCTCCCGGAGCGGGTGGTGGCCTACCTGGAGCGGCTGCGGGCGCTGGGCGTGGCGGAGGCGTACGTGGCGGTGGAGCGCGACGGCTGGATCCTCGCCGCAGCGGTCGCACCGGCCTCGGTCGGGGGGTGGCTGCCCGTCAAGGAGCGGCTGCTCGACGACCCCGGCTACGTGGAGGTGCTGCGGGGCTACGCCGCCGTGCTGGACGCCGCGCCGGACGACCCCCGCCTCGACGCGCTGGCCGCCGCGACCGCCGCGCTGGTGCGGCGCACGCCGCAGGAGGCGGACCCGGCGGACGTCGACCTGCCCCGCGCGGTGCTGGACCTCCTCGCGAGCTGCGGGACCTGGTCGCCGGCCTGGGCGGCGCTGGGCGAGCGGGTCGGGCGGCTGCTCGCGGAGCGCTGAGACGCCGGGCCTCAGCCCTTGAGGTCCACCACGTCGGCCAGCACCGCGCCGGCGTCGGTGTGGCGGGTCGCCGCCGGGCTGTCGTGCACCACGAGCAGCCGCTTCGCGCCGCCGCGACCGCGCTCGTCGAGCAGCGCGATGCCCTCGGCGTGGTCCTCGCCCTCCCCGTGCGCCAGCACCAGCACCGCCGGCACCTGCTCCGCCCGCAGCAGCGCCGGGGCGTCGTGCGTGCGGGCCCCCAGCCAGCGGTGCACGCGCACCGGCCCGGACAGGCTCATGCTGGGGCCGGCCAGCACGAGCAGGTCGTCGCCGTCGGGGCACAGGTCGCGCACCCCGAGCCCGCCGAGGTCGAGCAGGTGCAGCCGGTACCTCGCCCCCTCGGGGAAGCGGCGCAGCTTCAGCCGGTGCGGGTCCTTGCCCGACGTCTGCGGGCGCACCTCCACGACGACGGCCCAGCCGCGCAGCACGGGGCCGCGGAAGCCGACGTAGAGCCGGTCGTCGTGCACGGCGATCCCCTCCACGTCGACGCCGTTGTCCTTGCTGGGGATGGCGAAGAACGGCCCCAGCAGCGGGTCGTCGGCCAGCGCGTCGGCCAGCGAGGCACCCTTGCCGCCGAGCAGCGCCGCGGTGAGCACCTCGCCGTCCTCGCCGGTCACCTCGCGGGCGGGCAGTTGCGTGGCCGGGTCCACGGGCAGGCGCAGCAGCACGTAGCGGTTCTCCTCCCGCACCACCTGCGCCAGCCGCTCGCGGGCCCTGGCGTCGGGGTCGGCCGGGCGGATCCGCTTGCGCTTGAGGCTGTGCGAGCCCACCGCCCACAGCCACGGGCCGGAGCGGGCGATGCCCTCCACGTCCACCTCGTCCTCGCCGGCGGGCAGTTCGACGAGGTCGGCCAGCCGCACGCTGCGCTGGTCGCCGTAGCCGGTGACGCGGCCGCCCCGGCGCCGCGCGGTGAGGCGCTCGACGGTGGCGGTCTCGTCGCCGGCGAGCCACAGGTGCGGCCCGTCCTGGCGCACCGCGGAGAGGTTGGTGTGGGTGGCGCCCGCCTTGGACTCGTCGCTGAAGTGCAGCTCGACGTGGCGGACGAGGGGCGCGGGTTCGCGTGCGGGCACCCTCCCAGTCTGCCGCGCGCCGCGCGCCGCGCGGACCGCTCCCGGGCGCCGGGGTGCGGGGGCTGTGCTTTCCTGCGGGTCGGTGGCGGGCGCGGTCCGCCCGGGGCGGAGGAGGAACGGGTGCGCACGATCGACGTCTGCGGCGAGGGTGAGCTGCCCCCCGGGGAGGTGGCCGTCGTGGAGGACGACTTCGTCGGGCGGATCGCGGTGTTCAACGTCTCCGGTGAGCTGCACGCCATCGAGGACCGCTGTTCCCACCAGCGGGCGTGGCTGTCGGAGGGGTACCTGGAGGAGGAGGACTGCGCGGTGGAGTGCCCGCTGCACGCCTCCTCGTTCGACCTGCGCACCGGGCGGCCGAGCACCCCGCCGGCCATCGCGCCGGTCCGGGTGTTCCGCGCCGCCGTGCACGACGGGGTGGTGCGGGTGGAGCTGGACGAGGCCACCGGCTGAGGGCCCGCGCGGCCCTTGTGCGGGTTCGCGGCGCGCGGCTACGGTGACGCCGAAATCGAACCGTATCGATGACGATCGGGGCCGGCTCGTGTTCACCAGCAGGGACGTCGCGCGCGTCGCCGGTGTCTCCCAGAGCACCGTCTCCTACGTCATGTCCGGCAAGCGCCCCATCTCCGAGAAGACCCGCGCACGGGTCCAGGCGGCGATCGAGCAGCTGACGTACCAGCCCAACGCCGGGGCGCGCGCCCTGGCGACCCGGCGCACGCAGGTGATCGGCCTCGTCGTCGCCTTCGGCGCGGAGTCGGACTCCACGGGCCTGCTGCCGTTCCTGGAGACCATCACCGCGTGCGCGCGGCAGGCCGACCACGACGTGCTGCTCGTCACCGCCGCGGAAGGGGCCTCGGTCCTCACCCGCCTCGGCGGGCGCTCGCTGTGCGACGGGATCGTCCTGATGGACGTCGGGGCCCGCGACGAGCGCGTCGACGTCATCGCCTCCCTGCGCGTCCCCGTCGTCCTCATCGGCGTCCCCGACGCGGCCGACGGCCTGACGTGCGTGGACGTCGACTTCGCCGAGGCGGGGCGGCAGGCGGTGGCCGAGCTCGTCGCCGCCGGCTGCGAGCGGGTCGCCGTCATCGGGCACGCCCCCGACGTGCTGGCGCGCGGGCTGAACTACGTCGCCCGCTTCCAGCGCGGCGTCGACCAGGCCGTCGCCGCCGCGGGCGTGCCGTGCGCCGTGGTGGCGCCGGTGGAACCCAGCCGCGCCGGGGCCCGCGCCGCGGTGGCCGGG
>NZ_BAABIL010000025.1:0-1684 GCF_039542765.1 Kineococcus glutinatus | reverse complement strand
CGCCGCGCATCGCCTGTTCCGCCTCGGCGGCACGCTGGCCGCCCGCGGTCGCGGCGCCGCCGGCCTGCGCGCCAACCTGCGCCGTGCCGTCCAGGACGCCGGCGAGCGGGAGCAGGACGACCCCTGCGCCGCCGGGATGCGCTCCTACGCGCGCTACTGGTGCGACGCCTTCCGGTTGCCGGCCTGGGACGCCGAGCGGATCACGAGCACGGTGCGGACGGTGGGGGAGGAGCCCGTGCGCGAGGCCCTCGCCGCCGGCCGCGGCGTCGTCGGGGTGCTCGCCCACCTCGGCAACTGGGACCACGCCGGTGCGTGGGCGCAGCTGCGGCTGGCGCCCGTCGTCACCGTCGCCGAGGAGCTGCGCCCGGCCCGCGTGCACGAGCTGTTCCTCGCCTACCGCCGCTCCCTGGGGATGGTCGTGCTCGGGCACGCCGACCCCACGACACCCACCGCGCTGGTCCGGCGGCTGCGCGCCGGGGCCTTCGTACCGCTGCTCGCCGACCGCGATCTCGGCGGCGGCGGGCCGCGCGTGCGGCTGCTGGGGGAACCGGTCACCATGCCGGGCGGGCCCGCGGCCCTCGCCCTGGCCTCGGGGGCGGCGCTCGTGCCCATCGCCGTGCACCACGAGGACCTGCCCGCGACGCACCCGGCCGTCCGCCGCGGTGCCCGCCACGGCATCGTCATCACGTTCGGCGCGCAGGTCCACCCCCCGGCCGGTGCGACCGGTCGCGAGGGGCGCCGTCGCGCCGTGCAGGAGATGACCCAGGCCTGCGCCGACGCCCTCGGGGCCGCCATCACCGCCCACCCGGACGACTGGCACGTCCTGCAACCGCTCTTCGGCGCCCCGGCGGGGAGCGCGTCGTGAGGATCGGCGTGGTCTGCCCGTACTCCTTCGACGTGCCCGGCGGTGTGCAGGCGCACGTGCGGGACCTCGCCGAGCACCTCGGCGGCCGCGGGCACGTCGTCAGCGTCCTGGCCCCCACCGGGCAGACGGCCCGCTCGGCCGCCGCGCAGGGTCTCGTGCCCGCCGGCCGGTCGCTGCCCGTGCCGTACAACGGCTCGGTGTCCCGCATCGGCTTCGGGCCCGTGGCCGCCGGCCGCGTGCTGCGCTGGCTCGACGAGGGCCGCTTCGACGTCGTCCACCTCCACGAGCCGCTGGCACCCAGCACCTCCCTGCTGGCGCTGTGGGCGACCGGTGTCCCCGTGGTGGCGACCTTCCACACCGCCCTGGCCCGCTCGCGCGCCCTGCGGGCCGCCGGCCCGCTGCTGCAGCCGGGCCTGGAGAAGATCACCGCGCGCATCGCCGTCAGCGAGGAGGCCCGGCGCACCGTGGTCGAGCACGTCGGCGGTGACGCCGTCGTGATCCCCAACGGGGTCTTCGTCGACCGCTTCGCCGCAGCCGTCCCCCACCCGCCCTGGCAGGGGACGCCGGCCCGTCCCGTCCTGGCGTTCGTGGGCCGCCTCGACGAACCGCGCAAGGGGCTCGCCGTGCTGCTCGCCGCGCTGCCCGCGCTGCTGGCGCAGGTGCCCGGCCTGCGGCTGCTCGTCGCCGGTCGCGGCGGCCCGCACGCGGCCGGCCACCTGCTCGACGGGCGCACCGCCGCGCACGTGGAGTTCCTCGGCGGCGTCGACGACCGCGCCAAGGCCGCGCTGCTGCGCTCGGCGGACCTCTTCATCGCCCCCC
>NZ_BAABIL010000024.1:0-4267 GCF_039542765.1 Kineococcus glutinatus | reverse complement strand
CGCTGGCCGGCGCGGACGCGGCGTACGTCGCCTACGCCCCCGACCTCGCCGTGCCGGGTGCGCCCGAGCGGGTGGAGGCGCTGGCGGCGCTGGCCGCCCGCCGCGGCCTGCGCCGCCTCGTGCTGCTGTCCGGCCGGGGCGAGGACGGGGCCCGGCGCGCCGAGGACGCCGTGCTGGCCGCCTTCCCCGGCGCCACCGTCGTGCGCTGCGCGTGGTTCATGCAGAACTTCTCCGAGGACTTCCTGCTCGACGCGGTGCGCGCCGGGACCCTCGCCCTGCCGGTGGGGGACGTGCCCGAGCCGTTCGTGGACGTGCGCGACGTCGCCGACGTGGCCGTGGCGGCGCTGCTGGAGGACGGGCACGCCGGGCGGGTGCACGAGCTCACCGGCCCGGAGCCGCTGACGTTCGCGCAGGTCGCGACGACGCTGAGCCGTGCCACCGGCCGGGACGTCGCGTTCGTGCCGCTGCCGGTGGCGGAGTTCACCGGCGCGCTGCGCGCCGGGGGCGTGCCCGACGACGCGGTGGCGCTGCTGGAATACCTGTTCACCGAGGTCCTCGACGGGCGCAACTCCGCGGCGACCGACGACGTCGCGCGTGTCCTCGGCCGCCCGGCCCGGCGCTTCGCGGACTACGCGCGCGAGGTCGCGGCCGGCGGGGTGTGGAACCCCGCCTGACGGCGCGGCCCGTCGGAGCGGTCGGGCGGTGGTCGCAAGGCGTGGCGGGGACGTTCGGTGTGCGACACGCCGGTGGCGGGCGGCACGACGTCCCCGTCACGGGCCTACGAGGGCGAGAGAGGGACGTCCGGGCGCGACACGCCGGGGTGGCGGGCGCCGAACGTCCCCGCCAGGCACGGGCAGCACCCCGCCACGGGCAGCACCCCGGCCGGGGACGGCTCAGTCCAGCACGGGGCCCGCCTCCGGGGAGGCGGCACCGGTGGGGGCCGTCCCCGCCCGCAGCGACGCGAACGCCTCCTCCAGCACGTCCAACGCCTCCAGCAGCAGGTGCTCGGGCATCACCAGCGGCGGCAGGAAGCGCAGCACGTTCCCGTACGTGCCGGCCGTCAGCGTCAGCACCCCGCGGGCGTGGCAGAAGGCGTTCACCGCGGCCGTCGCGCCCGGGTCCGGCTCCAGCGTGCCGGGCTGCACCAGCTCCACGGCCAGCATCGCCCCCCGGCCCCGGACGTCGCCGATCAGCGGGTGGCGCCCGGCCATCTCCCGCAACCGCGGCAGCATGACGTCGCCGATCGCGCGGGCCCGGGCGGGCAGGTCCAGCTCCTCCACGGCGGCGATCGCCGCCAGCGCCGCCGCGCACGCCACCGGGTTGCCCGCGTAGGTGCCGCCCAGACCGCCGGCGTGCACGGCGTCCACGATCTCCGCGCGGCCGGTCACGGCCGACATGGGCATCCCCCCGGCGATGCCCTTGGCGGTGGTGACCAGGTCGGGCACCACGCCCTCGTGCTCGCAGGCGAAGAGGTCGCCCGTGCGGGCGAAACCCGTCTGGATCTCGTCGGCCACGAAGACGATCCCGGTGCCGCGGCAGAACTCCGCCAGCGCCGGCAGGAAACCCGGCGCGGGCACGACGAAACCGCCCTCGCCCTGGATCGGCTCGACGACGACGGCGGCGACGGACCCCGCGCCGATCTCCTTGTCGATGCGGCTGATCGCCTCCGCGGCGGCGCGCTGCCCGCTGCGGCCACCGTCGCGGAAGGGGTAGGACATCGGCACCCGGTACACCTCCGGGGCGAACGGGCCGAAGGAGTGCTTGTAGGGCACCGACTTCGCCGTCAGCGCCATCGTGAGGTTCGTGCGGCCGTGGTAGGCGTGCTCGAACACCACGACGGCCTGACGCCCCGTGGCCGCGCGGGCGATCTTCACCGCGTTCTCCACCGCCTCGGCGCCGGAGTTGAACAGCACCGAGCGCTTCTCGTGCGCACCGGGGGTGAGCCGGTTGAGCGCCTCGCAGACGGCGACGTACCCCTCGTACGGGCTGACCGTGAAGCAGGTGTGGGTGAACGCCGCCGCCTGCTCGGCCACCGCGCTCGTGACGCCCGGGTGGGAGTTGCCGACGTTGACCACGGCGATGCCCGCACCGAGGTCGATGAGGGAGTTGCCGTCCACGTCCACGAGCACACCGCCGCCGGCCGCGGCGACGTACACCGGCAGTGCGCTGGTGCAGCCGGCGGCCACCGCCGCGGCGCGGCGGGCGTGGAGTTCGCGCGAGCGCGGCCCGGGGATCTCCGTGACGAGGCGGCGCTCCTGCGGCAGGCCCGGCCCGCCGGGTCGGGCGGCGGTGGCGGCAGGGGCGGTTCCAGCGGTCACGGGGGGTCCTTCCGTCGCGCGGGCACCGGCGGCCTCTCCGCGCGCCGGCGGGTGCCGCCGACGCTACACGCTGCGCGAGACGCCCCCCACCGCTGACGGCTGCTCCACGCCGGCCCGCGGCGCCGGCTGCGACCCGGGTACCCGCACCACCGGCACCGGGCCGCGCAGGTCCACCACGGTGCCCGGCGTGTCCGGGTGGCCCAGCAGGTAGCCCTGCGCCCCGTCGCAGTCCAGGCGGCGCAGCGCCTGCAGCTGCGCGGCGGACTCCACGCCCTCGGCGATGACGCCGATGCCGAGGGTGCGGGCCATGCCGATGATGCTGGAGAACAGCTTGTCGGCCTGCTGGCGCTCACCGAGGTGCGCGGTGAACTGCCGGTCCACCTTGATGTGGTCGATGGGCAGCATCTGCAGGTGGGCCGGGGAGGAGCGCCCGGTGCCGAAGTCGTCCACGCCGATGCGCACGCCCATCGTGCGCAGCGCGTGCAGGGTGCTGACGCTGGCGCCGGCGTCCTGGGCGAGCAGGTCCTCGGTGACCTCCAGGCACAGGGCCTCCGCGGCGCGCCCCCGCGGCAGCGACGACTCCACGACGTCGACGAGGTTCTGCTGCACGAGCTGGCGGCGGGAGACGTTCACGGAGACGGTGAGGTCGAAGTCGTCGCCGCCGGCCTCGTACCAGCGCCCGAGCTGGCGGCAGGCCTCCTGCAGCGCCCAGTTGCCGATGTCGACGATGAGGCCGGTGCGCTCGGCGATCGGCACGAAGTCCGCCGGCTCCAGGAGGCCGCGGGTGGGGTGCTCCCAGCGCAGCAGCGCCTCCAGCGAGCGCACCCGGTCGGTGTGCAGGTCCAGGATCGGCTGGTAGTGCAGCCGCAGCTCCCCGCGCTCGGCGGCGCCCGCGAGGTCGTCCTCCACCTGCCGCTTGGCCAGCGCCTGCGCCTGCATGCCCTCGTCGAACATCTCGAAGCGGGCCTTGCCGCGCTCCTTGGCGCGGTAGAGGGCGGCGTCGGCCCGGCGCAGCAACCCGGAGGGGTCCACCTCCTCGGTGGCCAGCGCGATGCCGACGCTGGGCGTCATGCGCAGGCTGCGGCCGGCCAGCTCGAAGGGCTTCTCCGCGATGGAGGCGATGATGCGCTCGGCGATGCGGCTGGCGACGACCTCGTCGCCGACGTCCTCGCAGAGCACCGCGAACTCGTCGCCGCCGAAGCGGGCCACGGTGTCCTCCGGGCGGACGGCGGCGCGCAGCCGGTTGGCGACCTCCACGAGCATGGCGTCGCCGACGAGGTGGCCGTACACGTCGTTGACGCCCTTGAACCCGTCCAGGTCCATGTAGAGCACCGCCGTGCCCCGCTCGGCGCGGCGCGCGAGGGCGTGGGTGAGGCGGTCGGTGAACAGCTGCCGGTTGCCCAGGTCGGTGAGCGGGTCGTGCAGCGCCTGCCGCATGGCCGCGTCCAGGCTCACCTGGCGGGCGAAGCCCTGCGCGTCGAGGCGGTGGGCCGACTGCCGGGCCACCAGGAGCAGCAGGGCAGCGCTGACGACCCCGCCGGCGAGGGTGGTGAGCAGGTCGCTGACGCGGCCGGCGGGGACGAAGGGCTGCACGAGCGCGACGACGCCGACGACCACGAGGGGGGAGACCAGCGCCCACGGGACGATCGTGGTGCGCACGTCGTCGCCGGCGGCGTCGCGCACCGACCACGGCCAGCGCGGCGCCGGGGATCTGTCGTCGCGGTCGCGACCCACGAGCTGCTCTGCCTCCCTGGCCGGGGCGAGCGGCCTCCGATCCGCGTCACCACTGTTGGTGAGCCAATGGTGACTCTTCGCTCAAGAGCTGTCCACATGACGCGCCGCGGCGGGCACCTGCCCCACATGTGCCCCCGACACCGCCCCCGACGCCGCCCCCGCGACCCGCCGGCGGTCGTCCGGCAGCCGCACCGTGCGCCCCGTGCGGTCCAGCA
>NZ_BAABIL010000023.1:0-7887 GCF_039542765.1 Kineococcus glutinatus | reverse complement strand
GCGCCGCCGCGGTGCGCGCCGCCTACGACGACGCCGCGGGGCGCTGAGGGCGGCGCCCCGCCGGCGGCCCGCTCAGGGGCGCTCCGGGACCAGCAGCCGCCCGCGCCGATCGCCTGCGCGGCAGTCGGTCCCGCGCAGCAGGGCGAGCCGGACGGCACCGCGCACCCGCATCCCCTCGTAGGGGCTCACGGGGTGGCGGTGGTGCAGGTCGGCGGCCCGCAGCACGTCCTCGGCGCCCGGGTCGAACACGACGAGGTCGGCGTCGGCACCCGGCGCGATGCGGCCCTTGCGGGGCAGGCCGGCGAGGTCGGCGGTGCGCCGGGCCATCAGGTCGGCGACGAGGTCGAGGCCCACGCCGCGTTCGTGCGCGGCGGTCCACACCACCCGCAGCCCCACCTCCAGGGACGAGATGCCGCCCCAGGCGGTGCCGAGGTCGCCGGTGTCGAGGTGCTTGAGCTGCGGGGTGGACGGCGAGTGGTCGGACACGACGACGTCGAGGGTGCCGTCGAGCAGCCCCTCCCACAGCGCGTCGGCGTCGGCGCGCCCGCGCACCGGCGGGCAGCACTTGAACTGCGGCGCGCCGTCGGGCACGTCCTCGGCGGCCAGCGCGAGGTAGTGCGGGCAGGTCTCGGCGGTGACGGGCACCCCGGCCGCCTTCGCCTGCCGCAGCACCGCGACGCCGGCGGCGCTGGAGACGTGCACCACGTGCGCCCGGCACCCGGTGGCCGCGGCGGCCTCGACGACGGTGCGCACGGCCGCGGCCTCGGCGGCCGGGGGGCGGGAGGCCACGAACGCCGGGTAGCTGCGCCCCTGCGGGCCAGGAGCGGCGGCCAGCACCGCGGGGTCCTCGGCGTGGACGAGGACGACGCTGCCGGTGCCGGCCAGCTGCGCCATCCCGCGGCGCAGGCCGGCGGCGTCCACGGGCGGGAACTCCGGCACGCCGGAGTCCTGCAGGAACGCCTTGACCCCGAACGCGCCGGCCTCGTGCAGGGCGCGCACGGACCCGGCGTTGGCGGGCACCAGCCCACCCCAGAACCCCACGTCGACCGCGAGCCCGGCGGCGGTCGCGGCGGCGCGCTTCGCCTGCAGCGCAGCGGGGTCGAGGGTGGGCGGCAGGCTGTTCAGCGGCATGTCGAGGATGGTCGTCACCCCGCCGTGCGCGGCGGCGCGGGTGGCCGTGGCGAAACCCTCCCACTCGGTGCGGCCGGGTTCGTTGACGTGGACGTGGGTGTCGACGAGGCCCGGCAGCAGCACCTCGCCCCGGGCGAGCTCCAGGGTCCGCTCCCCCCGCACCGCGCGGTCGAGGGGCAGCACCTCGCGCACGACGCCGGCCACCACGGTGACCGTCGCGGGGCGCAGCCCTCCCCCGACGAGGGCGCCGGCGGCGTGCACGACGAGGTCGGGCGGCTCCCCGCCCGGGGACCACCCCTCCCCGGCACCCGTCGCCGCCGAAGACGTCCCGCGTCCACCCACCGCCGCTCCTCCCGATCGCACCGCCCGACGAGCGCCCCGCGCCCGCGCACCGCGTGCACGGTGCGCGGGGCGGGCGCGAAACGCAGATTTCACACCGGGTGGCGCCGAATCGCTTCCCCGGTGCGGGGAAGCATGCCAGCCTGCGGGAACCACCCGGCACGGCGGACGGGACGGAGGGATCCGCGGCGAGCCGCCTCCCCGACGGCTCGTTCCGCGGTACCACGACCTTCCCCCGTCCCCGAGGAGCCGCACATGGCGAGCGCAGCAGGAACCACCGGCGAGACGGCCGGGGCGCTGGAGAGGTCGAAGCTCCAGCGGCACTTCGGCCGCCTGGACATCTTCTTCTTCCTCGTCTGCACCCTGGTCGGCATCGACGGCCTGGGGACCCTGGCCACGGTCGGCGGGCAGGGCTTCACGTGGACGCTGATCTGCGTGGCGCTGTTCGCGGTGCCGTCGGCGATGCTGCTGGCCGAGCTGGGCGCCGCGCTGCCGGACGAGGGCGGCCCCTACGTCTGGGTGCGCGCGGCCTTCGGCCACCTCGCCGGCGCGGTCAACAACTTCTTCTACTGGGTGACGAACCCGGTGTGGATGGGCGGCACGCTCGTCGGCACCGCGCTCGGCGGCCTGATCACCTTCTACAACGGCGGCGAGGAGTACTCCAGGGCCGCCTCGTACGTCTTCGCCGCGGTGTTCATCTGGGCGGGCGTGCTGTTCGCGGTGCTGTCGTTCCGGGTGGGCAAGTGGATCGCGACGATCGGCGCGATCGCCCGCTTCGTGCTGCTGGGGCTGTTCAGCGTCGTCGTGGTGCTCTACGGCGCCGAGCACGGCTTCCACGGCCCGAGCCTGGGCGAGTACGCCCCGACGTTCTCCGGGCTCGTGGCGCTGGTGCCGCTCATCCTGTTCAGCCTCGTCGGGTTCGAGCTGCCGAGCGCGGCGGGCGAGGAGATGGAGGACGCCGAGCGGGACGTGCCGGCGGGCATCGCCAAGTCGGTCGTCGCCACGGCGCTGCTCTACGGGCTACCGGTGCTGGGCATCCTGCTGGTGCTCCCCACCGACCAGGCGACCGGCCTGACGGGTTTCCCGGACGCCGTCAAGCAGGCGCTGACGGTGTTCGGCGGGACGGTGGAGACGTCGGCGGACGGCACCGTGGTCGCCACGCTGTCCGGGGCGGGGCTGTGGGCCGGCTACGTCATGGGCGCGCTGGTGGCGGTCGTCGCCTTCACCTCGGGCCTGACCTGGATCATGGGCTCGGACCGCACGCTGGCGGTGTCCTGCTACGACGGCGCGGGCCCGCGCGCCCTGGGCACGTTCTCCGCCCGCTTCGGCACGCCCGTGCGGGTGAACGTCCTGTCGGGCGTGATGTCCAGCGTCGTGTTCGTCGCGGTCACCGAGATCACCTCGGGCAGCATCGCCAAGTTCTTCGGGGTCGCGCTCGGCCTGGCGATCTCCACGACGCTGATCTCCTACCTCGGCATCTTCCCCGCGGCGTGGAAGCTGCGCCGCAGCCGGCCGGAGCTGCGGCGCCCCTACCGGGCGCCCGCCCTCGGCCTGCTCACGGTGGTCTCGACGGGGTGGATCCTGTTCTGCACGGTGCAGCTGCTCTTCCCCGGCCTGGGTGACGACTGGTTCGGCGAGGACTACCGGCCCGACGGCTGGGAGCACGCGGAGCGCTGGACGTACCTGCTCACCGAGTTCGTGCCGCTCGTGCTGTTCGTCGCGATCGCGGTGGCGTTCTGGGCGGTGGGCCGGCGCGAGGCCCGCGCCGCCGTCGCCGCACCCCGGCACGAGGAGGTCGAGCCGGTGCGCTGAGCGGCTTTCCACCCGTCCGGCCGGGGGCCGGGTCCGCGCGACACCCGCGCGGACCCGGCCCTTCGTCGTCCCCTTGCCAACGACACGTCAACGATATATCGTCGATCTGTCGGAAGGAGCTCCCGCGCCACAGGCGCCCGAGCAGCCGACCCGCGACCGCCGCACCGCCGGCGCCCGCCCGGGCCACCACGGAACCGGGCCACACACACCACGACAACGGCACACCACGACAACGCGCACCCGGAGGACGACGTGCCACGCTTTCCCCGCTTCGAGCACATCCACGACGAGTCCCACCACGAGTCCGGCCACGAGTCCGGCCACGAGTCCGGCCACCAGTCCGGCCACCACGGGTTCGCCCCCGGCGGGTTCGCCTGCGACGACGAGGCACCGGCCTGGGCCGGCCGGCGCCGTCACCGCGACCACTTCCGCTCCCGGGCGGCCGCCGGGCCCTTCGCCGGCCCCCGCCCCCCGGGCGGTCCCGACGGCGGGGGCGCACCGCGGTTCGGCCCCGAGGGGTTCGGGCCCTTCGGTGCCGGGGGCCCCGGGGGTCCGCGCGGGTTCGGGCCCTTCGGTGCCGGGGGCCCCGGGGGGTTCGGGCCGTCCGGCCCGGGCGGCCCCGGCGGCCGAGGCGGGCGCGGCGGCCCCTTCGGCCGCGGCCACGGCCGGCGGCGGGGGCGCGGCAACGTCCGCGCCGCCGTCCTCGCCCTGCTCCTGGAGGGCCCCCGCCACGGGTACGCGATCATGAACGACCTCGCCGAGCGCAGCGGCGGCACGTGGCGCCCCAGCCCGGGTTCCGTCTACCCCGTGCTGCAGCAGCTGGCCGACGAGGGCCTCGTGAGCAGCACCGAGCAGGAGGGCCGGCGCATCTTCTCCCTCACCGACGCCGGTCGCGCCCACGTCGAGGCCAGCCCCGAGGAGTTCACCGAGCCCTGGGCAACACCGGAGGCCGGCCCGCGCGAGCGGGTCCGCTCGCTGGCCGAGAGCGCCACCGCGCTCGGGGCGGCCACCCACGAGGTCGCGTCCTTCGGCACCGAGGCGCAGGTGGACGCCGCGCGCGCCGTGCTCGAGGAGGCGCGCCGCGCGGTGTACCGCATCCTCGCCGAGGAGCCCGGAACCCCCGAGTCCCCCGAGGCCTGAGCGTCGCGCCCCCCGGTCGCCGGGCCGCCCCCGGGCGGCTCGGCAGCTCAGCCGGGTCGCCCGCCGGGAGGTGGACCGGGCAGGTCCTTGCCGAGGTGGACCAGCACGACACCGCGGCCCACCTCCTCCCGGCGCTCCTCGGCGTAGCCGTGCCGGGCGTACAGGCGCAGGTTCCCCGCGCTGCGGGATCCGGTGAACAACACCGCGCGCGCCGCCGCGCCCGCCACGGCCCGCTCCAGCGCCGACAGCAGCGCACCGCCGATGCCCCGGCCGCGCCGGTCCGGCGCCACGACGAGCCGGCCCACGTGCAGCACCCCCGCCTCGACCCGGCCGCGCACCGAACCCACGACCCGCCCGCCCGCCACCGCCTTGAGCGCCGGGCCCGCGGCGAGGGCGGCGGACAGCTCCGCCACCGGCTCCACCATCGCCGGCAGCCCCGGGTCGCCGTAGCGGCGCGCCTCCTCGGCGAACGCCGCGCGCTGCAGCACGAGCAGCTCCCCGGCGTCCTCCGGGCCCGCCGGGGACAGCAGCGTGCCCGCGGGGCCCGGCGTCGCGAACCCGGACGCGAGGAGCTCCAGGTCGACGAAGGCGCCGACCATCGCCCGGTACGTCCGCTCGGCGACCTCCCGGCTGGCCGCCGCGGCGGCGGCCAGCTCCCGGGCGCGCCGCACCACCCGGACGGCGCGCTCCGGGTCGCACACCGCGGTGGCGCCCGCCGTGAGCCGCCCGGCGCGCCGCACCAGCCGCTCCCGCCGCGCCAGGAGCGCCACGAGGTCGCCGTCCAGCGCGTCGATCTCGGCGCGGACCCGCGCCAGCTCCCCGCCGGCGAGATCCCCCGCTTCCGGCTCGTCCCCCACGACGCCTCCCCGCACCCGTTCGCCGGGCACACCGTAGCCGGGACGTGACTGTGCCGTGACCGCGTCGTTCCCGTCCGGGCACCAGGGTGCTGGACGGGCCTCGGCGTCGACGGCCCGCACGCGGGCTGGGGGGCCCGCCGCACCAGGGGGGAACAGTGCCCAGCACCGCACGTCGCACCACCACGTCCACATCCGCCCCGGGGCGCGCGCGGCCGGCCCGCACCGCCACCGCGGCGCTCCTCGCCACCGCAGCGCTCGGCACGACGCGCACCGCCCCGGCCCCGGCGGCGCGGGCCGACGTCGGGGAGTTCCGCGCCGAGCCGAACTGCCAGACCAGCAGCCCGGAGTGGACGCTGAGCTTCGTCCAGGACGGCAGCGTCGTCCACGTCCGCGACGCGAACGCCCTGGAGGCCCGCCTGCCGGAGGGGACCGGGGAGCTGCGCTACAGCACCTACGGCACCCCGCCGTTCTCGCTGCTCGACGTCGACGGCACCGTGCTGGCCACCGCGCGGGCATCGGCACCGGCGCACCCGTGCGACGGCTGGCGCAGCCGCGCCGACTACGCCGCCAGCGGGTCCAACACCCCCGGCTGGCTGCAGTCCGCCGGGGAGCTGCCCGCCGAACCCACCGAGCGCACCGCCGAGGGCGTGGAGGTCTACCGCGGCACCCTGGGGAGCCTCTACGTGCGGCCCACCGGGAACCCGCCCACCGGTCACGTCGTCCGCGGCGCGATCCGCGACCGCTACCTCGCCCTCGGCGGGCACCGCGGGTTCCTGGGCCACCCCCGCAGCAGCGAGCGGGGAGCGCCCGCGTTCGACGGGTTCGCGACCTCCTTCAGCGGCGGGACCATCGCCTGGAGCCCCGACCTCGGCACCCACCTCGTCAGGGGCGCCATCCGCGAGCGCTACGAGTTCGGCGACCGCACCGACGCCCGCATCGGCGTCCCGGCCGGTGAGGAGTTCGGGCCGCTGCGCGAGGGCGGGTACGGCCAGCACTTCCGCCGGGGCAGCATCTACTGGACCCCGCGGACCGGGCCGGCCGTGGTGGAGGGCGCCATCCGCGACCTGTGGGCGCGCACCGGCTGGGAGCGCGGACCGCTGGGCTACCCCCTCGGCGACGAGATCGTCACCGGCCGGTACGGCGAGGGCAGGGCGCAGCGGTTCCAGGGCGGCACCGCCTACTGGTCGCCCAGCACCGGCGCGCACCGGGTGGCGGGGGCGATCGCCGCGCGGTACGAGGCGGTCGGCGGTCCCGGGGGGTTCCTCGGGTTCCCCACGACCGACGAGTTCGGCCCGCTGCGCGGCGGCGGCGCCGGTCAGCACTTCGCGTACGGCTCGGTGTACTGGAGCCCGGCCACCGACGCGCACGCCGTCGACACCCGCGTCGCCCTGGCGTGGGGGCAGGCCGGCTGGGAGGCGGGGTACCTGGGGTACCCGGTGGCCGACACCATGGGCCGCGACATCGCCGGCCCCGGCCGCATCCAGCACTTCCAGGGCGCCTCGCTGTACTTCGGCAAGCCGGACGTGATCCCCGTGCGCGGGGCGATCCTCGCGGCGTACCGGGCGTTCGGGGCGGAGCGCTCCGCGCTGGGCTGGCCCGGCGGGCCCGAGCAGCCCACGGCGGACGGGGCCGTGCAGTCCTTCAGCGGCGGCACCATCACGTGGAACCCGGTGCGCGGCACGACGGTCGCGGTCACCCAGCCGCTGCGGCGACCCACCGGCACGACCAACACGACCGGCACGACCGGCACGACCACCCGGGGGGGAACCCGATGAGCAGGACGCGCACGGCGCGCGCCACCACCACCGGCGCGCTGGCCGCCCTGGCGCTGGCCGTGGCGGCCGCGACACCCGCCGCGGCCGCGCCGGGTGTCGCCGTCTCCCCGGTCTGCTGGGGCGTGGGGAACATCGGCAGCGGCTGGCTCGTCACCGTCGAGCAGGACGGCACCGTCGCCGCCGTGCGGCTCAACGAGGCCAACACCGTGCCCGTCGCCACCAGCCCGGCGCCGGCCTCCGTCACGATCCGCTGGCAGCAGGCCCTCGGGGAGGACGTCGCCCTCCTCGACGCCGGCGGCCGCGTGCTGGCCTCGGTGCCGGCACCGGCGACCTACTACTGCGACCGGTGGGAGAGCCGCCAGGAGTTCGTCGAGCGCTCCGGCGCCCCCGGCACCCCCCTGGCCATCGGCGCGGTGCCGGCCACGCCCACGGAGCGCACGCCGCAGGGGGTGGAGGTGTACCGCGCGGACACCGGCGCCCTCTACCTCGACCCGCTGCCGGCCGTCGACGTGGGCCACGTCGTCAAGGGGGCGATCTACGACCGCTACCGCCGCGAGGGGGAGTTCCGCGGCCGGCTCGGGTACCCCACGACCAGCGAGCGGCAGGCGGCGACCTACGACGCCTACGTCACCGACTTCAACGGCGCCAGCATCTGGTGGACCCCCGCCCGCGGCACCCTGCTCGTGCAGGGCGTGCTGCGCACCGGCTACGAGCAGCGCGGCTCCGAGAGCGGCGAGCTGCGGCTGCCCGTGGGCGAGGAGTTCGGGCCGCTGCGCGCCGGTGGCCGCGGGCAGCACTTCGAGGGCGGGTCGCTGTACTCGGCGCCGACGTCG
>NZ_BAABIL010000022.1:0-3073 GCF_039542765.1 Kineococcus glutinatus | reverse complement strand
GGGCGCTGGTGGTGGCGGCGCTGATCGCGCTGGACGTGGTGCTGGCCCCCTCCCCGCGCCGGCTGCTGCTGGAGCGGGAGGTGGCGCCCTCGGTGCGCCTGGGCGAGCCGTGCACCAGCACGGTGACGGTGACCAACACCGGCTCCCGCCGCGCCCGCGGCCTGCTGCGCGACGCGTGGCAGCCGTCGGCGGGGGCGGGGCAGGACCGCCACCGCATCGACGTGCCCCCCGGTGAGCGGCGCCGCACGAGCACGCAGCTGCGCCCGGTGCGCCGCGGTGACCGGGCCGCGGACCGCGTCACCGTCCGGCTGCCCGGTCCCCTCGGGGTGGCGGCCCGGCAGGCGTCGCTGCCGCTGCCGGGGCGGCTGCGGGTGCTGCCGCCGTTCACCTCCCGCCGCCACCTGCCGTCCCGGCTGGCGCGGCTGCGGGAGCTGGACGGGCGCACCGCCGTGCTGCACCGCGGGCAGGGCACGGAGTTCGACGCGCTGCGGGACTACGTCGACGGCGACGACGTGCGCTCCATCGACTGGCGGGCCACGGCGCGGCGGCAGACGGTCGTGGTGCGCACGTGGCGGCCGGAGCGGGACCGGCGGGTGCTGCTGGTGCTGGACGCCTCCCGCACCGCCGCGGCCCGCATCGGGCAGGAGGTGCGCCTCGACGCGGGCATCGAGGCGTCGCTGCTGCTGGGGGCGCTGGCCTCCCGCGCCGGTGACCGCGTCGACCTGCTGGTGCACGGGCGCGCCGTGCGGACCCGGGTGCGGGGCGCGTCGCGGGCCCGGTTGCTCGGCGAGCTCGTCGAGGCGCTGGCCCCGCTGGAGCCGGAGCTGGTGGAGACGGACTGGGACGCGGTCGTCGCGGAGATCCGCACCACGGCCCGCCAGCGCTGCCTCGTGGTGCTGCTGACGGCGCTGGACTCCGCGGCGGTGGAGGTGGGGCTGCTGCCGGTGCTGGGGCAGCTCACCGCCCGGCACACGGTGGTGGTGGCGTCGGTGGACGACCCGTCGCTGCGGCGGCTGGCGGCGGGGCGGGGGGACGTCGACGCGGTCTACCCGGCGGCTGCGGCGGAGGCGGCGGCGGCGGAGCGGGCGGCGACGGCGGAGCTGCTGACCCGGATGGGGGTGGAGGTCGTGCACGCACCGCCGGCGGACCTGGCGCCGGCGCTGGCCGACCGCTACCTGCACCTGAAGGCGGCGGGGCGGCTGTAGGCCACCTGCGCGGTGTCGGGGGCGGCCCGGGGCGGCCGGCCTCAGCCCCGCACCGGCGCGACGTCCCCCGCGTCGGCGTCGGTGACGTCGCCGGTCTCCCCCTCGGCCGCGGCCCGGCGGCCGAGGACGGCGACGTAGGTGAGGAACGCCAGCTCGGCCAGGGCGCCGATGCCGATGCGGGCCGCGGTCGGCAGCGGCGAGGGGGTGACGAAACCCTCGATGACCCCGGAGACGAAGAGGACCGCGACGAGGCCGAGGGCGACGCCGACCATGGCGCGCCCCTCGCTCGCCAGCGCCTGCCGCCGCGGCCTGGGCCCGGGGGCGACCCACGCCCAGAACACCCGCAGGCCCGCCGCACCGGCGACGAAGATCGCGGTGAGCTCGAGCATGCCGTGGGGCAGGATCAGGCCGAAGAACAGCTCCGCGCGGTCGCTGGCGACCATGAGACCGCCGACGAGACCGACGTTGACGGCGTTCTGCACCATGACGAACACCGGCAGGACGCCCGTGATGCCGGTGGCGATGCAGACGGCGCCCACCCACGCGTTGTTCGTCCACACCCGGCCGGCGAAGGAGACGTGGGAGTACTCCGAGTAGTAGCCGGCGAACTCCACCTCCACGAGGCGGCGGACCGTCTCGTCGGAGCCGAAGACGGCGGCCTGCCGCACCGGGTCGGCGGTGACCCACACCCCCGCCGGCACGGCGACGACGAGGAAGAGCAGGGTGGTGGCCAGCGTCCACCAGCGCAGCCGCCACAGCGCGGCGGGGAAGGCGCGCGTCGCGAACCGCACGGGGGCGCGCCAGCTGGCCCGCTGGGTGCCGGTGAGGCGGGCCCGGGCGCGCGCCAGCAGGGTGGACAGCTCGTCGACGAGCACCGGGTCGGTGGTGCTGGAGCGCAGCAGCGACAGGTGGGTGGCGGTGCGCTGGTACAGGACGACGAGCTCGTCGGCGCCGGCGCCGTCCAGGTCCCGGCGGCCGGTGAGCTCGCGCAGCCGGTCCCACCCGGCGGCGTGGACGGTGCGGAAGGCGTCGACGTCCACCCAGCTCCCCCGGCTCCTCGCGGCTCCCGCCCGGGAGCGCCCCGCCCCATCCTGGCAGCCCCCGCGGGCCGCCGGGGACGGGCGCGGCAGCCGGTAGCGTGCCGGCATGGCAGCGAGCGCTCCACCGCCGGCCGGCCCGGGCGCGGCCTTCGCGGCCGTGCCCGCGGGGGCGCTGGCCGACCCGTTCGCCGGGGACGTGGTGACCGGCGAGGCGGTGGTGCTGGACCTGCGGGCCGCCTCCTTCGCCTCCCGCCTCGTCGCCGCGCTCCTCGACGGCCTGCTCGCCGGGGCGCTGCTGGCGGGGCTCACCGCCGGGGCGTTCGCCGCCTTCGAGGGGGCCGACGAGGCCGCCCTCGCCGCGGTCACCCTCGGGCTGTCCGTCCTGGTGCTCGTCGGCCTGCCCACCCTCGTGGAGACCCTCAGCCGCGGCCGCACGCTGGGCAAGCTGGCCTGCGGCCTGCGCGTGGTGCGCGACGACGGCGGGCCGGTCCGGTTCCGGCAGTCCCTCGTGCGGGCGCTGCTGGGGGTGGTGGAGCTGTGGGCGCTGGCCGGCAGCGCCGCGATCCTGTGCTCGCTCGTCGACGGGCGCGGCAAGCGGTTCGGGGACCTGCTGGCCGGTACCTACGTGGTGCGGGAGCGCACCGCCGCCCGGCACGTGCCGCTGCCGCCGATGCCGCCGGAGCTGGCGGGCTGGGCGCGGGCGGCGGACATCGGGCGCATCCCGGACCGCCTCTCGGTGGCGGCCCGGCAGTTCCTGGCGCGGGCCGGCGCGCTGGCCCCGGCCTCGCCGCAGCAGCTCGGCGCGCAGGTGGCGGACTCCCTGGCCCG
>NZ_BAABIL010000021.1:0-24648 GCF_039542765.1 Kineococcus glutinatus | reverse complement strand
CGGACTACCGCTCCGCCTCGGCCGCCGCCCAGGTGGGCGCCCTGCCCGCCCTCCGGGCGGCGGCGCCGGAGGACGCGCAGGAGGAGCGGGGCACGGGGGGCCCGGAGCTGCTCAGCGAGCCCGCCGCCGAGCCCACTCCCGGGCCCACCCCCGGGTCCGCCGCGGATCCCGGCGCGGCGGTGGCTGCGCTGGCGTGCGCGCAGGCGCTGGGGGCGCGCACCGAGACCGCCGTCGCGGTGGACCTGGCCACGTGGGAGGGAGACCCGGCGACCGTCGTGGTGCTGCCCGCCGCGGGCGGCGCCGGCTACCACGTCCTCGTCGTGGCGGCGGGGTGCACGCCGGGGCAGCCGGCGCTGGCGGCGCTGGACCTGCCCGGCTGAGGCGCCGGGGCGGGCACCCGGACGGGGCCGGGCGGGGAACAGCGGCGACCTACGATCGGTTGAGGCGCGTGAGCGGCGGCCCGGGACCTCCGGGTGCGCACCGCGGCCGGCCGGACCGCCCAGTCAGAGGAGTTCCTTCGTGAACGACGTCCGCAACGTCATCGTCATCGGCTCCGGGCCGGCGGGGTACACGGCTGCCCTGTACGCCGCCCGCGCACAGCTGGCACCCCTCGTCTTCGAGGGGTCGGTGACGGCCGGCGGGGCGCTGATGAACACCACGGAGGTCGAGAACTTCCCCGGCTTCCGCGACGGGATCATGGGCCCGGACCTCATGGAGGGCATGCGGGCGCAGGCGGAGCGGTTCGGCGCCGAGCTGGTCACCGACGACGTCGTGGAGGTGCGCCTCACCGGCGACGTCAAGGAGGTCGTCACCGGCTCCGGCGAGACCCACCGCGCCCGCGCCGTGGTCCTGGCGATGGGCTCGGCCTACCGCGAGCTGGGCCTGCCCGACGAGAAGCGGCTGTCGGGCCGCGGCGTGAGCTGGTGCGCCACCTGCGACGGCTTCTTCTTCCGCGGCCAGCACATCGTGGTCGTCGGCGGCGGGGACTCCGCGATGGAGGAGGCGAACTTCCTGACGAAGTTCGCCGAGACCGTGACCGTCGTGCACCGCCGCGGCGAGCTGCGCGCCTCCCGGATCATGCAGCAGCGGGCGTTCGACAACCCGAAGATCCGCTTCGAGTTCGGCACCGAGGTGTCCGCGATCCTCGGCGAGGACAAGGTCACCGGCCTGCGGCTGCGGGACACCACCACCGGTGAGGAGCGGGAGGTCGCGGCGACGGGCCTGTTCGTCGCCATCGGCCACGACCCGCGCAGCGAGCTGGTCCGCGGGCAGGTGGACCTGGACCCGGAGGGCTTCATCCTCGTCGAGGGGCGCAGCTCCCGCACGAACCTGCCGGGGGTGTTCGCCGCCGGCGACGTCATCGACCACGACTACATGCAGGCGATCACCGCCGCCGGTTCCGGCTGCGCGGCCGCCCTCGACGCCGAGCGCTACCTCGCCCACCTGGGTGGGGTCGCGCAGGGCGAGAACCCGCCGCGGGAGGAGACCGTCGACCCGGTCGCCGCGCACGGCGGCACCGTGCCCCGCCCGCAGCCCGCCGCGCTCTGAGACCCGGCCGGCCCCCGGGCCGGCCCGACGCACTCCCCCGTCCCGGCCCGGGGCGGGACGATCCCCGAGGAGGAACCCGTGGGCGCGACCCAGCCCGTCACCGACGACACCTTCGAGACCGTCGTCCTGAAGTCCGACAAGCCCGTCCTCGTGGACTTCTGGGCGCCGTGGTGCGGCCCGTGCCGCCAGGTGGCCCCGATCCTGGAGGAGATCGCCGCCGAGCACGGCGAGCAGCTCCAGGTCGTGAAGATCAACACGGACGAGAACCCGCAGACCGCGGCGCGCTACGGCGTGACGTCCATCCCGACCCTCAACGTCTACTCCGGCGGCGAGGTCGTGAAGACGATCATCGGTGCCCGGCCGAAGCCCGCGCTGCTGCGCGAGCTGGCGGAGTTCACCCAGGCGCAGGCCCCGACCGCCTGACCCGCACGCCCCGACGGCGCCGTCCCCGACCGGGGGCGGCGCCGTCGTGCGTGCGGGGGCGGTGGTGGCGGCCATCCGGGTGCCGGGGCTCCACCCGGTGCGCGCCGGTGCCGATGGACCGCTGTGACCACCACGACGGCTGCCCCCGGGGCCGCGCGCCCGGCCGTGATCGCCGACGGGGCGCGCGCGCGCGGCCTCACCGAGCCGACGGTGCTGGACTGGCTGACGGAGATGTCCGCGGTCGTGGGGCCGGAGCGGATGCTGGCGGCGTGGTCGCAGGCCACCGTCGCGACCGGCGCGCACGGCATGGCGCTGCCGGTGGAGCAGCTGCAGGTGGTCGGGCAGTGGCTGGTGGACAACGCCACGGACGCGCCGGTGCGGATGGCGGCCCGCAGCTGCCTGGCCCGGCTGCGGACCTATCAGGTGCTGGCACGCACGAGGAGCGCACGATGAACCACGCCGAGCACGCCGACCACGGCGCGGCCGCCGACGCCGCGGTCCCCGCCTGGCTGACGGACGCCTGGGCGGCCGAGCACCTCGACGGCCCGAGCCGGGACCCGCTGCACGAGGAGGCCCGCCTGGCCGCCGTCGATGCGCTCGGCGCCGACGACGTGGAGCGGGTGCAGCCGCTGACGGAGGACCTGCTGGCCGGTGTCAGCGCCGGGACGGGTGCGCCCGTCGGCCTGCTCAACGTGGTGCTGTCCGGTGCGCAGATCATCTCCGGCGCGCACGGGCTCACCGGCTGGCTGGCCGAGGCCCGCGCGACCCCCGCGGAGTGGGCGCTGTGCGCGACGGTGGTGCGCACCGGGGAGGCCTACGTCGTTCCGGACCTGACCGCGGACGCCGCCACGGCGGACAACCCCCTCGCCGTGGTGGACGGCATGCGCGCCTACGCCGGGGTGCCGCTGCGCACGAGCACCGGTCACGTCATCGGCTCGATGTGCGTTCTGGACACCGAGCCGCGGGAGTTCTCCGCCGACGACCTGGCGGCCCTGGAGGTGGCCGCCGACGAGGCGGTGCGGCGCCTGGAGCAGCAGGCGGGCGGGGGCGCGGAGGTCGCGGGACCGGGCGGCGCGACCTCCTGAGCGGTCGGTCCCGCCCGGCGGAGGCGCCCGCCGGCGGGCGGGTCAGGCCGGTCGCCGGGTGAGGGTGAGGTGCGTGACGCCGCTCGGGGAGGAGGTGGCCTCGGCGTCGAAGCGGGACTCGACGCCCTCCTGCCCGTCCCACAGCCGCACGCCCCGCCCGAGGAGGATCGGCACGACGACGAGGTGCAGGTGGTCCACCAGGTCCGCGGTGAGGAAATCGCGGACGGTGGAGGGGCCCCCGCCGATGCGGACGTCCAGCCCGCCGGCGGCCTCCCGGGCCAGCGCGAGGGCCTCAGCGGGCGTGGCGTCGACGAAGTGGAACGTGGTCCCGCCGTCCATCTCGACCGGCGGGCGCGGGTGGTGGGTCAGCACGAACACCGGCGTGTGGAACGGCGGCTCGTCCCCCCACCAGCCCCGCCAGTCGTGGTCGGTCCACGGGCCGTGGTGCGGGCCGAACTTCCCGCGCCCCATGATCTCCGCCCCGATCCCCCGGTTCCACGAGCTCGCGAACGCCTCGTCGACGCCGACGCCGCCCCCGGGCTGGCCGAACATGCCGCGGAAGGTCCGGGTGCCGAAGGCCCACTCGTGCAGCCGCTGGCCGGCGTGCCCGAAGGGCGCCTCGAAGGTCTGGCCCTCGCCGGTCGCGAAACCGTCGAGGGAGACGCTGAAGTTGTGCACGCGCACGCGTGACGGGGAACCGGTCATGGCGGGGTGGACCCGTCGCGCCCCGGGGACTCATCGCCGCGGGCCGGCGGGAGAACGGGGAGGGCGAGATGGCTCGTCCGGTCCCGCTGCCGCCCGTCGGCCCCCACGGTGATCGCCCGTGGTGCGGTACCGGCACCCGCACCTACCAGGTCGCGCAGATCGGGGCTCCGACCCGGCTGCACGTCCTGGTGGACGACGATCCGCGCTGCTCCGTGGGCGTGTGGGGCCACACCCCACCCACGCCGATCAGCTGAGGGGCGCGGCCGGGCCGCGGCGCACGGCGCACCGGCGGGCGTGCAGCGCGAAAAGCACCGCGCTGACGGTGAAGGCCCCGGCCGGCAGGAAGCCGAGGGTCTTCTCCCCGCTGAGGGCGTCGATCCAGAACGAGACGGAGAGCGCGAGGAACATGACGGCGAGGGCCAGCCAGGTGCTGGGCCGATCGTCCCAGCTCACGGCCTCGCTCCCCTGACCGGTCGAGGGCTGCGGAGTGCGCTGCTGGGGCATGCCAGCACTCTTCCCCGTGAGCACCTGCTCACCATCGTCCGATGGTCTGGCTCCCGATCACCCCATCGACCGACCACGCCCTCTCCGCCCCGACGGCCCACGGCGCTGTCGCCGCTCGGGCTTCCCCGGACCTCTGCTTCCGTGTCGGCCTCGTCAGTCCTGGCGCGCTGCCAAGAACGCCGAGGACACCCAGAAGGCGATCGCGGCCGCCCCGGCCCAGGCCATGGTCATGACACCGGATGCGACGACCAGCGCTGCACCCCAGCGGAAGGTGGTGTACGAGGTGTCGCTACCCATCCACAGGAGCACCCCGACGAGCAGAAGCAGTCCACCTACGACCGCTCCTCCCACCGCAGCCGTCTGCAAGCCCACCAGGTACGTGCTGGCGCGTGCCAGCGCTCGGCCGTCGGTCCGCGCGTCCTGGTCGCCCTGTCGGCCCATTCACGCATCATGACCGACTGGTGGACGCCGGCAGGCGCATCAGCACCCACCGCGCCGGGTGAAGCCTGTCAGCCGGCTCCACAAGCGCCCGCTCATGGCTCCCTCCCATGTCAACAGCGGGGTCTCGTGGTCAGCGACCACGCGATCGCCCGCCAGCTCCTCCTCTCCGAGAAAACGGTCCGCAACCACGTCGGGACGGACTCGGCGATCGCCGTCCCTGCCACCACCGTGCCCGCAGGTGCCGTCCTACAGACGTGATCCCTCGGCGGTGGACGCCCGCCTCCGCGACGAGCGAGCGGCGGCCGCCGACTCGCCGCGGCCAGCATTCAGGGCCTTGTCACCTCGAGCAACGTCTCCAGTCCCCGGTAGTCGTCGAGGTCGGAGGTGATGGGCGTGAGGTCATGAGCCCGAGCAGTAGCGGCGATCATGAGGTCCAGGTGGCGAGGCCTGGACCTGCGACCGATGGCCACGACCGCTGCGGCGTCGTCGTAGCGACGCTGTCGCGCCGCCCGCTCCACCGGGTCGGTGACGCTGTCGATCCCGCCGGCCAGCTCGAACATGGTCAGGATCGAGATGGAGGCCCCGTCCACGACGAGCCCGTCGATGAGCGCATCGGTGTCGATCAGCACGGCCACGGGCCGGATCACTCCTGCCGGTGGTGCGGGGCTCGGGTGTAGGGGTCGTCCAGCTCGTCGTCGAAGGTGTCGCCGACGTCCCGTTTCCAGGCGTCCGCCTGCTGTGCGGTGAGCGGTGCGTTCTCGTACAGGGCTCGTAGGGTCTCGGCGCTGGCGAAGCGTTGCGGCTTCACCGGAGGTGGGCTCATCCGGAGGATGCCGAAGCTCTCGCCGTTGACGGTGACTTCGAACTCCTCACCATCACGCAGCTCGCGGAGGATCCTGCCGCTGTCGTTGCGGAGCTCCCGCTGGCTGATCGTCCTCACGGCACCACTGTGGCAACGAACTGCTACAGCCGGGCGGCTTCCGGGCCTCTGGGAGCCGGACGACCCCGTCCTCGGCGGCGGTGGCGGAGGCGGTAGCCCGCCGTCCCCACCGCCACCGGAGCCGTTCGACAACGGCACGTACCACGGCCGCGCACCACTGACCGGCGCCACCTACCCGCCTCGGGACGGCGCGAACCACCCCGCCCCCGGGGACGACGAGGCGCCGGGCACGTCCTCCGGGAAGTGAGCCGACCGCGCGCCCACACCGCCGGTGGAGCGCGGTCACGAGTGGCTGTCGGGTCCCGGGGCGATCGGTGCGGGAACTCGAGGCGAGGCGTGCCGCGCGCCTGCCGGCCGGGGCCCGGGCGCGGTCGTGCGGATCCGCTGGGAGGCGGTGGTGGGCAGGTAGCAGGCGCCCGCCACGGTGAAGGAGCCGTAGACGAGGAGGAAGACCCACTCGGCCAGGGGGCCCGGGTCACCGGGAGCGGTGGGCCACAGCCCGATCACCGGCCCGAGCGTGACCGCCAGGGCGACCGACCCGAGCAGCAGCAGTGCGGTTCCGGCCAGCCATCCCGCTGTGCGCAGCAGCCGCGCGAGCAGCGAGGAACCGCCGGCCCGGGCGGAGGCCAGCACCAGCAGCAGCACGATGGCGAGCAGGTCGAGCCCGACCGTGCCCCACAGGGCGGCGAACAGCTCACCCTCGCTCAGCGAGGCCAGCATCTGCCGCCACCGGGCGCCGTCGCGCACACCGACGTCGACGCCCACCGCCCACGACGCCTTCAGCGCGGCGTAGGCGGCCAGCGCGCCGATCCCGACGGCGGCGCTGACGCGGCGCAGGTGCCCGGCTTCTCCCATGCCGCTCATCCGATCGCACGCCGTGGAGCGTCGGCGTCCTCCCCGCGGGGCGGGTCACCGCGACGACAGGTGGACGCACGCGACGTCCACCCACGCCGCCCTCGGCGCGCGATGCTCGCCGCGCGGCGAGACGTCCTGCTGCTCACGACCTCCGCGGACCAGCCGTGGTGCCGGCGCCGCGCACCGCACCGGCCCGGAGGCGCTCGGACAGGGCGAGGACCTCCTCGCGCAGGGCGTCGGGGGTGATCACCTCGAAGTCCCAACCGAGCCCTGCCAGCATGCGGGCCATGCCGTCGAGGTGCTCGACGCGCGTCTGCAGGAGCACGCCGTCGAGGTGCTCGCCCAGCCGTCCTACGCTCGGGGGCAGGCGCTCGCTCGCTGCCGCGAGGGTGGTCCGCAACACGACGGCGACCTCGTGCGACCACCCGACCGCCGCGATGCCGGACACGACCTGCACCGTCGCGTCGAAGTCGGCGGGCACGACGTAGGAGCCGTCGTGGGAGCCGTCGCCCTGCCTGACCGAGGCGATGCGGTCCAGGCGGAACGTCCGCACCTCGTCACGGCCGTGATCGTGTCCGGTGGCGTACCACCGGCCGGAGTGGAAGACCAGGCCGTAGAGGTCGAGCTCACGCTGCGACTCCTGCCCGTCCCAGGCGGTGTAGTCGATGACGACGGTGCGCCGCGCCTGCACCGCCCAGGCCAGGTCGAGCAGCGTGTCGGCGCCGGCGGGCGAGCCGGTGCGCGCCGGGGTCGTGAAGCGTGCGCTCGACAGCAGGCTGTCGAGCCGCTGGCCCAGGGACCGCGGCAGCACGCGCGACACCTTGGCCAGCGCGCTCGCCGTCGCCGAGTGGTCGGTGGTGGCCAGCCCCGCGCGTTCCGCGGCCCGCAGACCCAGCACGACGGCGACGGCCTCGTCGTCGGTGAGCATCAGCGGCGGCAGCTTGTACCCCGGGGAGAGCCGGTAGCCGCCGTACCTGCCCCGCTGCGCCTGGACCGGGATCCCGAGGTCGGCGAGGTGCTCGGCGTAGCGCCGTACGGTCCGCTCGTCGACCCCGAGCCGCGCCGCGAGATCGCCGACGGTGCGCTGCCCACCCGCCTGGAGCAGCTCCAGCATCGCCAGCACGCGTGCGGTGGGGCGGCTCACGCCCGTCCTCGCAGCTGCCTGGACGCAACGGTGATGTCCGGTCCGGATACCGGGCGGGAACTGTCCACAAACCACCGTAGCGTCACGGCCATGAGCACCACCTACGTCCTCGTCCCCGGCTTCTGGCTCGGCGCCTCGATCTGGCGCGCCGTCGCGGACCCGCTGCGCGCACACGGCCACGTCGTGCACGCCGTCGACCTGTCCGGCATGGGCGAGCGCGCGCACCTGGCCTCGCCGCAGACCGACCTGACCACCCACGTCGACGACGTCGTGCACCTGCTCGAGCAGCACGACCTGCACGACGTCGTGCTCGTCGGCCACAGCTACGGCGCCCTGGTGACGACCGGTGCGGCAGACCGCGTACCGGAGCGGGTGGCCCGCCTGGTCTACATCGACTCCGGTCCCCTGCCGGACGGCACGGCGCAGGCCGACTTCGATGGACCCGAGGCGCGCATGGCCGACGAGGACCGGGTCATGACGGACGGCGAGGGCTGGAAGCTGCCACCGCCGCCCTGGTCCGTGATCGCCGCCGAGGTACCTGAGGTCGACGACGACGCCGTGGCCGCGCTCGTCGAGAGCTCACGACCGCAGCCTTGGCGCACCGCCACCCAACCGGTCGCGCTCACCGGCGCCTGGGAGCGCCTGCCGCGGACGGGTGTGCTGTGCAGCTTCAGCCTCGAGCAGCTGCGGCAGATGGCGCCCGGCGCGCCGGTGTTTGTGCACATGGTCGACGGCGACTGGACGTACGTCGAGCTGCCGACGTGGCACTGGCCGATGGTGAGCCGACCGGTGGAACTCGCCGAGGTGCTGGAGTCGGTCAGCCGCTAGGCGCCGGAGTCCACCCGCCGTGCTCTCGTCCCTCGGGGCCGGGACGAGCCCGGTCCGAGGAGCCGTTCGGCCTGGTCGTCGCTGACCACGACCGCCGGCCGACGCGTGCTCGCCTCGCTGCCGCGGACCGGGTCGAGGTCCACGAGGCGCACCTCCCCGCGGCGCATCAGCGCAGTCCGTCGGCCGCCGCACCTCCCCAGACCTCACGGTCCCCGGAGTCGTCCCACTCCCCCCACGCCGCGGCGTGGTCCTCCTCCTGCCGCTGGTGGGGCGCCGTCACGGGCGGCGCGGAGCGATCCTCCGACCCGCCGGGCACGTCCGCACCGGCGGGGAGGCGCTTCACCATGACGCCAGCCTCCCACCGGTCGTGGTTGCCTCGGTCCGAGTCATTGCAGACGCGGCATGACCGCGTGCGTCACGTCGTCGCCGGCGGCGCGCCCAACCCGCTCAGCGCCGGCACCCGCACCGACCCCAGCAGCCGCTCCAGCGCCTGCTCGACGTCCTCCCGCCACGCCAGCGCCGAGCGCAGCTCCAGCCGCAGCCGCGGGTAGCGGTGGTGCGGGCGCACCGTCGTGAACCCCACCGACAGCAGCATCGCCTCCGGCAGCAGGCAGTCCCCCTCGTGCGCACCGGGCGTGCAGGCGGTGTCGGCCGGGTCGGCGGGCGGCGCGGCCACCCCGAACGCCTCGATCGCCTTGAAACCCCGCTTCGTGAGGTCCTTCGCCGCACCCTGCACGAGCATCCGCGCCAGCCCCCCGCCGCGCTGGTCGGGCCGCACCCACCCCGTCATCAGCAACACCGCGTCACCGCTGACCGGCGAGGTGGGGAACGCGCCGGCCCGGGGGGAGAACACCGGCGGGGCGTAGACCACGAAACCGGCGAGCTCGTCGTCGACGTACAGCAGCCGCCCGCACGGCCCCCACTGCAGCAGGACGGTGGAGAACCAGACCTCCTTCTCGAAGTCCGGGTACCCGGCGGCGGCGGCCTGCTTGGCGGCCACGGCGTCCAGCTCCCAGAACACGCAGCGCCTGCTGGCCTCGGGCAGGTCGCCCAGGACGTCGAGCGTCAGCGGCACCATGCGCCGGCCCATCGAGGAGCTCCTCCCGCATCCGCCAGACCTGCCGAGGCCCGCCCGCGGCGACATGGGGCGGTGACCGTGCGCGCGCCGCAACAGCACAGGCATCCTAGACAGGGGGCGGTGCACACCGCAGGAACGCCACCAGAGGCTCCTGCCCCGCCCCCCGCCGTTGGGTGAGCACCTGGAGGACCGATGAGACAGCCGCACGAACCCGTGATCCCGCGCGCAGCCGAGGCCGCTGCCGCCGCCGGGGCCCGGGCCGCGGCCGCCTCGGCAGACCCGGGGGCGGCGCGCGCCGCGGTGGGCAACCGGCTCGACCCGTGGCTCGCGGCGTACGCCGAGCGCACCCGCTCCATGACGACGTCGGAGATCCGCGCCCTGTTCTCGGTGGCCAACCGCCCCGAGGTGGTGTCGCTGGCGGGCGGGATGCCGTACCTGCCCGCGCTGCCGCTGGAGGTCATCGGCGGCATCGCCCAGCGCCTGGTGGCCGAGCGCGGCGCCGTGGCGCTGCAGTACGGCTCCGGGCAGGGCGAGGAGGTGCTGCGCGAGCAGATCGTGCAGGTCATGACCGCGCAGGGCATCCACGCCTCCCCCGAGGACGTCGTCGTCACCACCGGCTCCCAGCAGGCCCTGGACCTCGTGGCGCGGGTGTTCCTCGACCCCGGGGACGTGGTGGTCGCGGAGGCGCCCAGCTACGTCGGCGCCCTCAACGTCTTCCGCTCCTACCAGGCCGACGTCGTGCACGTGGCGATGGACGCCGAGGGCCTGCAGCCGCAGGCGCTGGAGGAGACCCTGACGGCGCTCGCGGCCGCCGGACGGCGTGCGAAGTTCCTCTACACCGTGCCCAACCACCACAACCCCGCCGGCGTCACGCTGTCCGCCGCCCGGCGCCCGCAGGTGCTGGAGGTGGCCCGCCGGCACGGGGTGCTGGTGCTGGAGGACGACCCGTACGCGCTGCTCGGCTTCGACGGGGACCCGCTGCCGGCGCTGCGCTCCCTGGACGCCGACGGCGTCGTCCACCTGGGCTCCTTCTCCAAGACCTTCGCCCCGGGCTTCCGCGTCGGCTGGGCGGTGGCGCCGCACGCGGTGCGCGAGAAGCTCGTGATGGCCGCGGAGGCCTCGGTGCTGTGCCCGACGTCGTTCGGCCAGCTCGCCATCGCCGAGTACCTGTCCACGTACGACTGGCGCGGGCAGGTCAAGGTGTTCCGCGAGCTGTACCGGGAGCGGCGCGACGCCACCCTGCAGGCGCTGGCCACCCACCTGCCCGAGGCCCGCTGGACGCACCCCGAGGGCGGCTTCTACGTGTGGGTGACGCTGCCGGAGGGCCTGGACGCCACCGCGATGCTGCCGCGGGCGGTGACCGCGCGCGTGGCGTACGTGCCGGGCACCGCCTTCTACGCCGACGACTCTGGCCGCAGGCACCTGCGGCTGTCGTACTGCTTCCCCACGCCGGAGCGGATCGTGGAGGGGGTGCGGCGGCTGGCCGGCGTCGTGCAGTCGGAGCTGGAGACGCAGGCGATGTTCGGCCCGGTCCTGGGCGGCTCCGCGCACGTGCACGGCGGCAGCGCGGACGCGCCCGGCCCGGAGCTGGCGTGAGCCCCCGGGTGGCCGTCCTGGCGGGCGGCATCTCCCACGAGCGCGACGTCTCGCGCCGCTCGGGCCGCCGGGTGGCGGACGCGCTGCGGGAGGCGGGGTGCGAGGTGTTGGTGCTGGACGTGGACGCCCAGCTGATCCCGGCGCTGCGGGCCGAGGCGCCGGACGTGGTGTGGCCGGTGCTGCACGGCGCGGTGGGCGAGGACGGCTCGATCCGGGACGTGCTGGAGCTGCTGGGGCTGCCGTACGTGGGCACCCGCCCGGCGTCGTGCCGGCGCGCGTGGGACAAGCCGGTGGCGGCGGCGGTGGTGGAGCGCGCGGGGCTGGTGGTGCCCGAGGCCATCGCGCTGCCGCACGACCTGTTCCGGGACCTGGGGGCGCCCGCGGTGCTGTCGGCGGTGCTGCAGCGGCTGGGCCTGCCGCTGGTGGTGAAGCCCGCCCGTGGCGGCTCGGCCCTGGGCGTGGGCGTGGTGCGGGAGCCGGGCGACCTGCCGCGGGCGGTCGTGGAGTGCTTCGCCTACGGCGACACGGCGGTGCTGCAGCGGTTCGTGGCGGGCACCGAGGTGGCGGTGGCGGTGCTGGACATCGACGGCGCGCCGCGGGCGCTGCCGGCGGTGGAGATCGTGGCGGACGGGCCGTACGACTACGCGGCGCGCTACACGGCGGGGGCCGTGGAGTTCTTCGCCCCCGCCCGGCTGGACCCGGAGGCGGCGCGGGCGGTGGCCGCGGCGGCCGAGCGCGCGCACGAGGCGCTGGGGCTGCGGCACCTGTCGCGGATGGACTTCATCGTCGACGCGCAGGGGGTGCCGCACTTCCTGGAGGCGAACGTGGCGCCGGGGATGACGGAGACGTCGCTGCTGCCGCTGGGCGCGGCGGCCGCCGGGGAGGACGTGGAGTCGTTGTACCGGCGCATCGTGGACGTGGCGGTGGCCGAGGCGGTGGGCGGGGGCACCCCGGTCCCCCGGCACGCGGCCGACGGTGCACCGGCGACGGCGGGTGGGCTGCTCACCCCCTGAGGTCAGACCACAGGCGCGGGAGGGGGCCGGTCCCGGCGGGACCGGCCCCCTCCCGCGTCTCAGGCCTCGGGCGCGCGCCCCTCGAGCACCCGCAGGATGCGGTCGAGGTCGTCCACACCGGCGAAGTCCACGGTCAGCCGCCCCTTGCGCCGGCCCATGGTGATCGACACGCGGGTGTCGAGCCGATCGGCCAGGGCCCCGGCCCGCTGCTCCAGCTCCGGCCGCGCCGGCGCGGGTGTGCGCCGGGCGCGGGCCGGGGCGGCGCCCCCGCCGAGGGTGACGATCTCCTCGACGGCCCGCACGGAGAGCCCCTCGGCGACGATGCGCTGCGCCAGGCGTTCCATGGCCGCGCCGTCCTCGAGGGCGAGCAGGGCGCGGGCGTGCCCGGCGGACAGGACCCCGGCCGCCACCCGGCGCTGCACGAGCGGGGGCAGCTTCATGAGCCGCAGGGTGTTGCTGATCTGCGGCCGGGAGCGCCCGATCCGCCCCGCGAGCTCCTCGTGGGTGCAGCCGAAGTCGTCCAGCAGCTGCGCGTAGGCGGCGGCCTCCTCCAGCGGGTTGAGCTGGCTGCGGTGCAGGTTCTCCAGCAGCGCGTCGCGCAGCAGGTCGTCGTCGGTGGTGTCGCGCACGATGGCGGGCACCACGCCGAGCCCGGCGGCGGTGGCGGCCCGCCAGCGCCGCTCGCCCATGACGAGCTCGTAGCCGGGCTCGCCGTCCGCCGCACCGGGGATCGGCCGGACGACGACCGGCTGCAGGACGCCGACCGTCGCGACGGACCGGACGAGCTCGTCGAGCTCCTCCTCGTCGAAGACGGTGCGCGGCTGCTTGGCGTTGGGCACGATCGCCGTGACGGGCAGCTCCAGGAAGCGGGCACCGGGGACGGGCACCAGGTCGTCGCCCGGCTCCACGCGGGGCGCGACGTCGGCCGGGACGTCGTCGGCTAGGACGTCGTCGCTCGTGACCTCAGCAGCCGACGCGTCAGCGGCCGGGGCGTCGGGAACGTGCTCGTCGGGCGCCGTCCCGGTCGCGGGGGGCTCCACGCTCTCCACGGCAGCCGGCGGCACCTCGGCGGGCAGGTCGGGACCGGGCGCTTCGGCCTCGTCCACGTCGGGCAGCGTCGGCTGCTCGCTGCGTCGCGGTTCCACGTGAAACGGTGCCGCGGGGGCGGAGCGGAGCGCACCGGCACCGGTGCGGGCCATGAAGACGGTGCGGCCGGCCCCCTCCGCGGTCGCGGGGACGTCCTCCTCCGCCGGCGCGTCGGCGCGCTGGTCGAAGAACACGTCCACCGGCCGTGCCTGTGCGGTGCGCTCGGCGGCCGGCCGGGGAGCGCCGGGCCCGTTGGGGATGAGGGCTCCCAGTCCCCTGCCGAGTCCGCGACGCTTCTCGCTCACGCTGTGCCTTCCGCTCGGTCGCCGGCGCTGCGGCGGGCTGCTGTTCCATCGGTCCACCGCGACCACGGATCGGGTCCGCCGCGTGCGCCGGCCCCTGCGTCGGCACGCGCCGCGCCACCGCCGGTCACCGCCACCGGGCCGTCCTCCGGCGGGGCACCGCGCTGCGCCAGCTCCCGGGCCGCCTCCAGGTAGGCCAGCGCACCGCTGGAGCTCGGGTCGTACGCCATGACGGACTTGCCGTGGCTCGGGGCCTCGGAGATGCGCACGGACCGCGGCACCAGCGAGCGCAGGACCTGCTCCCCGAAGTGGCTGCGCACCTCCTCGACCACCTGCGCCGCCAGCCGCGTCCGCCCGTCGTACATGGTGAGCAGGATCGTGGACACGTGCAGGTCCGGGTTGAGGTGCTGCCGGATGAGGTCGATGTTGCTCAGCAGCTGCGTCAGCCCCTCCAGCGCGTAGTACTCGCACTGGATCGGGATGAGCACCTCGGGTGCCGCGACGAAGGCGTTGATGGTCAGCAGCCCGAGGCTGGGCGGGCAGTCGATGAGCACGTAGTCGACGCGCCCCGCCCCGGAACGTTCCACGCTGCGCAGGTACGCGGCGAGCGCACGCTGCAGCCGGGACTCCCGCGCCACCATGGAGACGAGCTCGATCTCGGCGCCGGCCAGGTCGATGGTGGCGGGGGCGCACCACAGGTCGCCCGGTTCCTCGCAACGCTGCACGACCTCGGCCAGCGCCTTGCCCTCCACGAGGACCTCGTAGACCCCGGGCACCTCGGCGTGGTGCTCGATGCCGAGCGCCGTGGAGGCGTTGCCCTGCGGGTCCACGTCGAGCACGAGGACCTTGAGCCCGGCCGCCGCGAGGGCCGCGGCCAGGTTCACCGCCGTGGTCGTCTTGCCGACGCCGCCCTTCTGGTTGGCGATCGTGATGATGCGCGTCTCCGCCGGTCGCGGCAGCGTCAGCGGCACGTCACCGTCCACCGGAGCGGGCGGTACCGGCGCGGGGAGCGGAACGTCGTCGACATCGTCCTCGGTGCGCGGCGCGCCGACCAGTGCGGAGGTCGCCGAGCGTGGGGGCAGCACAGCGGCGAGGGATTGACGCTGCTCCTCCGCCTCGGCGTCCTCGGTGCGCACCGCGTCCACCAGCACGGGAGCCTCCACGGCCGCGGGATCGGGCGCAGCCGTGGTTTCACGTGGAACATCCACCGCATCCGGGCTACCCGCCGCGGGGAACGCGTCGTCGGCGCGCTCCACCGCTGGTGAGGGCGACTCGTCCGCCTCGGGGCTCACCGCACCACCCTCGGTGTGTGTTTCACGTGAAACGAGCCCTTGCCAGCCCGTCGGCTCCGGGCTGGCCTCGCCCGACGGGCGCAGGTCCATCCAGCCCACCGGGCTGGTCGCGCTACCCGCTCCGGGTGTCGTTGCGTCAACCACGAGCTGCCCCACCTCCCCTTCCACGCCGTCCTCCCGTCCTCGACGCCCCGCGACCGGCGGCCTTCGCCTGCCGGGGCTGGCGTCCGCGCCCTGCCTGCGTCGACGTCCGCAGCGGTCCCGTCCCACGGAGCACCCGCACCACCACCAGGTCCTCACCGTCGATGCCCGACGGGCAGGTCAGCACCTCGGGCTCCTCGGGCACGCCCCAGCGCCGCAACGTCGGCCAGGCTGTCTCGATCTCCTGCGCGGCGGTGCGCCCCTTGATGGCCAGCACGGCCCCGTCGGTGCTGGTCAGCGGCAGTGCCCACCCGGCGAGCTTGTCCAGCGCCGCCACGGCTCGGGCGGTCACGACGGGTGCGGCGAGCTCGCCGGCGAGCTCCTCCGCCCGGGCGCGCACCACGTGGCACCGATCGGCGAGGTCCAGCGCGGCGACCGCCTCGCGGAGGAAGTGGTAGCGGCGCTCCAGCGGCTCCACGAGGGTGACCCGGAGGTCCGGTCGGGCCAGCGCCAGCGGGATCCCGGGCAGGCCAGCTCCCGAACCGATGTCGACGACGTGCGTCGCCTCGGGCACGACGTGCCGCAGCGCCGCGCTGTTCAGCAGGTGTCGCTCCCACAGCCGCGGGACCTCGCGGGGGCCGATCAGTCCGCGGACGACGCCGTCCGTGCCGAGCAGCGCCGCATAGCGTTCCGCCTGCACCAGGTGCGGCCCGAAGACGTCGGCGGCGACCGCCGGAACGACGACGGGGGGTGGTGGCGTTTCACGTGAAACACCACCACCCCCCGTCGTGGGCACCACGTCGGCAGAGTCGGCTCCGAGCACCCCGGGAGCCTACCGAGCCGCGACGCCCGCCCGGCGCACGCCGCGCAGTCAGTCGGCGGTCGGCGCGAGGATCACGACGTACCGGCGCGGCTCCTCGCCCTCCGACTCGCTCTGCAGGCCGGCAGCGGCCACCGCGTCGTGCACCACCTTGCGCTCGAAGGCCGGCATCGGCTCCAGCCGGGTGTCGGTGCCCGAGGTCCGCGTCCGCTCGCACGCCTCCGTGGCGAGCGAGGTGAGCGCCTCGCGGCGGTCGGCCCGGTAGCCGGCGACGTCGAGCAGCAGCCGCGTCCGGTCACCGGTCTGCGCCTGCACGGCCAGCCTGGTCAGCTCCTGCAGCGCCTCGAGCACGTCGCCACCCTCCCCGACGAGCTGCTGCAGCTTCCGGTGCGAGCCGCCCTCGGCCACGATCGCCACCGACGCCCGGCCGTTCTCGATGTCGATGTCGATGTCGCCATCGAGGTCGGCGATGTCGAGCAGTTCCTCGAGGTAGTCGGCGGCGATGTCGCCCTCCTCCTCGAGCTTCGCCTGCCCGCTGCGTCGCGGGCCGGCCGCCGGCGCCGCTGCCGCGACCACCGCGGCGTCCTCCGCCTCGAGCTCCTCGGTCTTCGCGGTCACGTCGTTCATCAGTCCTCCTCACGAGCTCCCGTCCGGGGGCTCTCCAGGCACCGGCACACGCCGCTGCCACGTCGTGCGGGGCGCCCCTGGAGTGGGACGCCCCGCATGGTGGGTCTGCCGGGGTCAGCGGGTGCGTCCCCCGCTGGCCGGTGGCGTGCCCGGCCGGGTCCGGCGGTTGCGGTCGTTGCGGCGGGGCTGCTGGCGCTGCCCGCTGCGGCGGACCGGCTGACCGTTCGAGGACCCGTCCGCGGCCGGTGCGGCGTCCCCACCGGCGGCGGGGGCGTCCTTGCTCAGGCTCAGCGGCGTCCCGCGGCGCGCGGCCTTGCGGGCACGGCGCGCCTCGAGCTCCTTCTCGGCGAGCGAGCCCGGCGACGGCATGCGGCGGATGACGTAGAACTGCTGCCCCATCGACCAGAGGTTCGTCGTCAGCCAGTACAGCAGCACGCCGATCGGGAAGTGCACGCCCGAGATGGCGAAGATGACGGGCAGCAGGTACAGCATCATCTTCTGCTGCTGGGCGAAGGGGTTGCTCTCGTCCATGGCGCTGGAGGTGTTCTTCGCCATGAGCTGCTTCTGGGTGATGAACTGCGACGCCGACATCAGCACGATCATCGCGATCGTGAGGATGGCCGTGGCCGGGTCGCTCTTGTCACCCCAGAAGGTCGCCGACAGCGGGGCGCCGAAGAGGGTGGCGTCCCGCGCCTGCGCCGCGAGCTGGTCGGTGAGGGCACCGATGCCGTTGCCGTCCTTGATCCCGTTCAGGGTGTAGAACAGCGCGAGGAAGATCGGCGACTGCAGCAGCAGCGGGAGGCACGAGGCCATCGGGTTGGTGCCCGACTCCCGGTAGAGGGCCATCATCTCCTGCTGCATGGCCTGCCGGCTGGCGGGATCCGTCTTGCCCTTGTACTTCTGCTGGATCTTCCGCATCTCCGGCTGGATGACCTGCATCCCGCGCATCGCCTTGATCTGCTTGACGAAGAGCGGGATGAGCACGATGCGGATGACGATGACCAGCCCGATGATGGACAGCGCCCACGTCGGCCCCCCGTCGGCATCCATGCCCAGGGCGGTGAAGAGCTCGTGGAACCTCACCATGATCCAGGCGACGACGTGCTGGATCGGTCTGAGGAGGCTCATGAAGAAGTCGATCATCCGAGGCGTGTCCTCCAGTTGTCTCGGCGCCGGCGGTTCCGGCCGGTCGTGCCGGTCCCGGGTCGGGACGTGGGCGACGTGCGGGCGAGGGGTACCGGTGCGACCGGTGCTCCTCAACCGCGCGAGGGGGAGCCCCTCGGCGGAACGGGGTCCACCCCTCCAGGGTTCCACGGGTGGCAGCGCAGCAGGCGGCGCACCGTCAGCCAGGTACCCAGCAGGGCACCCCGGGTGCGTAGCGCCTCCACCGCGTACGCGGAGCAGGAGGGGTAGAAGCGGCACGTGGGGCCGAACACCGGCGACACGAGGAGCTGGTAGGCGCGCACGAGGAGGACGAGGACCAGCGCGGGCCAGCGCAGGGGGTGCCACAGCGACCGCGGCTGCTCAGCCACGGTCGTGGGCCCCGGCGACGGGGAGACCGAGCCTGCGCAGACCCCGGTCGAGGTCGGCTCCGAGCTCGGTGGAGGTGCTGCCGGCCGCGGCGGGCAACGCCCGCACCACGAGCAGCCCACCGGTGGGCAGCTCGTCGAGGCGGGCGGCGCAGAGGTGGCGCAGCTGCCGCTGGGTGCGGTGCCGCTGCACGGAGTCGCCGACGGCCTTGGAGACGACGAAACCCACGCGCGCCGGCCCGGTGGTCCCCGTGGCGGCGTAGTGGAGCACGACGCGCCGTGCTCCGGCGCGGCGGCCGCCCCGCAGGACGAGGGTGAAGTCGTCCCGGCGGTTCAGGCGGCGCGCGGCGGGGAGCACGGCGCGGTCGGGAGGTGCGTCAGGCCGAGATCTGCTCGCGGCCCTTGGCCCGGCGGGCCGAGAGGATGGCGCGCCCGGCGCGCGTGCGCATGCGCAGCCGGAAGCCGTGGGTCTTGGCCCGACGGCGGTTGTTCGGCTGGAAGGTCCGCTTGCTCACGTCAGGTCTCCAGGATCGATCGGAACGGGGCTCGGGTGCTGGCCGCCACGACCCTCCCGGTCCAGGACCGGTGCAGAACTCCGGGACAGCGCAGAGCACAATCTCGGCCAGAGTACGGCCCACCGCAGCCCGTGGTCAAAGCGCCGGGTCGGCGCCCGGGTCACCCGGCCCACCGCGCCTCGGGACGCGACCGCGACCCGCCCGGAGCACGCCCCGGTGAGGGGCACTTGAACGGCTCGGGTCCGGGTTGTTACCGTCCGGCCTCGACTGCTCGCGTCCACCCCCGATCCAGCGGGGCATCGAGGGGGCGCTCGCCGCCGCACCCGCCGTCATGCACATCATGTGGACAAGGGTGTGGACAGCGACCCTCCCCGCAGCGCTGTACGACAGGAGTGGGCTTCAGTGGACGCCGAGGGCGACACCTTCTCGCACGCGTGGAAGCGCGCCGTGGCGCAGCTCGAGAGCTCGGGGGCCACGCACCAGCAGCGCGCCTTCGTCCGGCTGACCAAGCCGCTCGGGCTGCTCGACGGCATCGCGCTGCTCGCGGTCCCCAACGACCTGACCAAGGAGTTCATCGAGCAGAAGATGCGCGAGCCGCTCTCCGGGGCGCTCAGCGACGCCCTGGGGCACGCGGTGCGCATCGCGGTGACGGTCGACAGCTCGATCGGCTCCGAGCCCGCGCCCGCGCCCGCGACCACGTCCGCCGCCGAGCCGCCCGTCCCGGCCGAGGAGGACGAGCCCGCGGCGCCGCGGACCACCGAGGGTGGCCTGCAGCTCGACGACTCCGACCCCGACCTGCTCTTCACCGGCTTCCAGGTCGACCGGGGCCCGGGGACGGGCCGGCAGCTGGGCCGGCCCCCGGCGCGGGGCGCGGCCGCGCGGGGGAGCAAGGGGGAGACGGCCCGGCTCAACCCGAAGTACGTCTTCGAGAGCTTCGTCATCGGGGCCAGCAACCGCTTCGCGCACGCCGCGGCGGTCGCGGTGGCCGAGGCGCCGGCCAAGGCGTACAACCCCTTGTTCATCTACGGGGAGTCGGGGCTGGGCAAGACGCACCTGCTGCACGCCATCGGCCACTACGCGCAGAGCCTCTACCCGGGTGTGCAGGTGCGCTACGTGAACTCCGAGGAGTTCACCAACGACTTCATCAACTCCATCCGCGACGACAAGGCGCAGGCGTTCCAGCGCCGCTACCGCGACGTCGACGTCCTGCTCATCGACGACATCCAGTTCCTGTCGAACAAGGTGCAGACGCAGGAAGAGTTCTTCCACACCTTCAACACGCTGCACAACACGAGCAAGCAGGTCGTGATCACCTCCGACCTGCCGCCGAAGCAGCTGTCCGGCTTCGAGGAGCGGATGCGCAGCCGCTTCGAGTGGGGCCTCATCACCGACGTCCAGCCCCCGGACCTCGAGACCCGCATCGCGATCCTGCGCAAGAAGGCCATCGGGGAGCGGCTGGAGGCCCCCGACGACGTGCTGGAGTACATCGCGTCGAAGATCTCCAGCAACATCCGCGAGCTGGAGGGCGCGCTCATCCGCGTCACGGCCTTCGCCAGCCTCAACCGGCAGTCCGTGGACATGCAGCTCGCCGAGATCGTGCTGCGCGACCTCATCCCCAACGACACGACGCCGGAGATCACCGCGGCGACGATCATGGGGCAGACGGCCTCCTACTTCAGCGTCACGCTGGAGGACCTGTGCGGCACCTCGCGCTCGCGCACCCTGGTCACCGCCCGGCAGATCGCCATGTACCTGTGCCGGGAGCTCACGGAGCTGTCGCTGCCGAAGATCGGCCAGCAGTTCGGCGGTCGCGACCACACGACCGTGATGCACGCCGAGCGCAAGATCAAGCAGCAGATGGCCGAGCGCCGCAGCACCTACAACCAGGTCACGGAGCTGACCAACCGCATCAAGAAGCAGGCCGGCGCCTGAGCCGGACCCCCGCGGGAGCCTGACGGCCCCGGGCCGACGAGGAGTCGGCCCGGGGCCGTCGGCGTTCCGGGGCCGCGCTGCGGGGCTGTGCTGCGGGGACGAACGGCGCGACCGCGGTGTGACCTGCCTGTGCACTTCTCTCCACAGTCTGGGGACACGGCTGTGGACAACCGGCGCCGGAGCCGTGGACGACCCGGTGGACCACCGGTGCACGCGCTGCGGGTCGGCGGTGGACGGCTGTGCACGGTGTCCGCGCCGTCCACGGGCCTGTGGACGGTCGGGGGTGCGGCTCCGCAGGCCCTCCACACCCCCGAACAGGCCCGGCAACGCCCTGAACTGCGCGAACGTCGTTCCATCCCCAGGTTCCACAAGGGCTACGACGATGATGGATCCCCTAGGAGGAGGTCCGTCAGCCCACATCCACCCGTGGATGACGAACGCTGCGGGGGCGGACGGGGGATGGGGACAAACCCCGAGGGGAGGGCGGCGATCCCCGGTTCACCGGTGTCGGCGGACTCGCGTACTGTCGGGAGGCGCTGCGCACCCGGGAAGAGCACTGTGGACATCCGTCCTCGTGCCCGTCCGGGCGAGGGTGCGGTCGGAGAGCGCATGGGCCGGCGGAGCCGGCGCCGGAGGAAGGGGTGGCCCGTGAAGCTCCAGGTCGAGCGGGACGTGCTGGCGGACGCGGTGGCCTGGGCCGCACGCGCGCTGCCGAACCGTCCACCGGTACCCGTGCTGGCCGGGGTGCTGCTCGACGCCGACGCCCAGGGGTCGCTGACGCTCTCGAGCTTCGACTACGAGGTCTCCGCCCGGGTGGAGGTGCCCGCCCAGGTCGACGAGCCCGGGCGCGCGCTCGTCTCCGGCCGGCTGCTCGCCGACATCAGCCGCAGCCTGCCCGCGCGGCCCGCCGAGCTCGTGACGGAGGGCTCGAAGGTGACCCTCAGCTGCGGCGCCAGCCGCTTCGCGCTGCTGACGATGCCCGTGGAGGAGTACCCCCACCTGCCGGTGATGCCCCCGGCCTCCGGGACCCTGCCCGGTGACACGTTCACCGAGGCGGTCGCGCAGGTGACGATCGCCGCCAGCCGCGACGAGACCCTGCCGATCCTCACCGGGGTCCGCATGGAGATCGAGGGCGACCGCCTGACCCTGATGGCGACCGACCGCTACCGCCTCGCGATGCGGGAGCTGCGCTGGAACCCCGGCAGCACCGACGTCTCGGCCATCGCCCTCGTGCGGGCGCGCACCCTCTCGGAGGTGGCGCGGTCGATGGGCTCGGCCGGCAGCATCACGATGGCGCTGGGGGACGGGACCGGCGACCTCATCGGATTCGAAGCCGGCGGCCGGCACTCCACCTCGCTGCTGGTGGACGGGGAGTACCCCAAGGTGCGGGCGCTCTTCCCCGCCGAGTCCCCGGTGCACGCGGTCGTCGAGCGCGCCCCCCTCGTGGAGGCCGTCCGGCGCGTCGCCCTGGTGGCCGAGCGCAACACCCCCGTGCGGCTGCGGTTCGAGGACGGCGTCCTGGCGCTGGAGGCCGGCCAGGGGGACGACGCGCAGGCGTCGGAGGCCCTGGAGGCGGCCCTGGTGGGGGAGTCCATCTCGATCGCCTTCAACCCGCAGTTCCTCCTCGACGGGCTCGGCGCCCTGGCCACCACCTACGCCCGGCTCTCCTTCACCCAGTCCACCCGCCCCGCCGTCCTCACCGGCCAGCGCGAGCTGGAGGGCGAGGACGACACGAGCTACCGCTACCTGCTCATGCCGGTCCGGCTCGCCGCCTGAACCGCCCGCACCACCTCCGAGCAGTTCGTCCACGCACACCACGGGCCCGGCGCGCAGCGGGGCCAGGGAGGAAGCACCCGATGCACATCGGACTCGTCGGTCTCGGGAAGATGGGCGGCAACATGCGCGCCCGCCTGCGCGACAAGGGCATCGAGGTCACGGGGTACGACCCCAACCCGGACGTCACCGACGTCCCCTCGCTGGCCGCGCTCGTCGAGGCGCTGCCCTCGCCCAAGGTCGTGTGGGTGATGGTCCCCTCCGGCAAGATCACCCGCGACACCGTCGCCAGCCTGGCCCCGCTGCTCAAGGACGGCGACCTGGTGATCGACGGCGGCAACTCCAAGTGGACCGACGACGAGGTCAACTCCAAGCTGCTGGCCGAGCGCGGCACGGGCTACCTCGACTGCGGTGTCTCCGGCGGCGTGTGGGGCCGGGACAACGGCTACGGCCTCATGGTCGGCGGCGCCAAGGGTCACGTGGACCTCGCGATGCCCGTCTTCGACGCGCTGCGCCCCGACGGCCCCCGCGAGGAGGGCTTCGTGCACGCCGGTGGCACCGGCGCGGGCCACTACTCGAAGATGGTCCACAACGGCATCGAGTACGGCCTGATGCACGCCTACGCCGAGGGCTACGAGCTGCTCGAGGCGAAGGGGATCATCCACGACGTCCCCGCGGTCTTCAAGGCGTGGACCCGCGGCACGGTCGTGCGCTCCTGGCTGCTGGACCTCATGGTCCGCGCCCTGGAGGAGGACCCCAAGCTGGACAACATCCGCGGCTACGCGCAGGACTCCGGCGAGGGCCGCTGGACGCTGGAGCAGGCCATCGAGAACGCGGTGCCCATGCCGGTGCTGGCCGCGGCGCTGTTCGCGCGCTTCTCCTCCCGGCAGGAGGACTCCCCCTCCATCAAGGCGGTGGCCGCGCTGCGCAACCAGTTCGGCGGGCACGCCGTCACCTCGGCGGGGCCGACCTCCGGCGCCGGCTCCGTCAGCTGACCCCGACCGGGTCCGCTCCGCGATCCACGTGCACGTCGCGCACCTCTCGCTCGTCGACTTCCGCTCCTACCCGCAGCTGGAGCTGCCCCTGTCCGCGGGGGTGACCACGCTGCTGGGGCGCAACGGGCAGGGCAAGACGAACCTCGTCGAGGCCATCGGCTACGCGGCGTCCCTGTCCAGCCACCGCGTCAGCACCGACGCGCCGCTGGTGCGGCAGGGGGCGCCGCGGGCCGTGGTCCGCGTGGACGTGGTGCGCGACGACCCGGCGCGGGGGGAGCGGCACGCCCTCCTGGAGCTGGAGATCGCACCGGGCCGGGCCAACCGGGCCCGGCTGAACCGCTCACCGGTGCGGCGGCCGCGGGAGCTGCTGGGCACGCTGCGCAGCGTGCTGTTCGCCCCGGAGGACCTCGTCCTCGTCAAGGGCGACCCCGACGCCCGCCGCCGCTACCTCGACGAGCTGCTCGTCTCCCGCTGGCCGCGCCTGGCGGGGGTGCGCGCCGACTACGACCGGGTGGTGCGCCAGCGCACCGCCCTGCTGAAGTCGGCGGGCGCTGCCCTGCGCGGTGGCCGGGCCGACGTGCGCACGCTGGACGTGTGGGACGAGCAGCTCGCCACCACCGGCGCGGAGCTGCTGGTGGCGCGGCTGGCGCTGCTGCGGCAGCTGCGGGTGCCGGCGGCGGAGGCGTACCGCACCCTCAGCGCCGGGCAGGGGGACCTGGAGCTGCGCTACCGCTCCAGCCTGGCGGCGCTGGAGGGCAGCACCGCGACGGACCCGGACGGGGGCCTGCCGGCGGTCGTGGACGTGCGCGCCGCGCTGCTGGAGGCCGCGCAGCAGCAGCGCCGCGCCGAGCTGGACCGCGGGGTGTGCCTGGTGGGGCCGCACCGCGACGACGTGCAGCTGGACCTCGGCGGGATGCCCGCCAAGGGGTACGCCAGCCACGGGGAGTCCTGGTCGGTGGCGCTGGGGCTGCGGCTGGCGAGCTACCGGCTGCTGCGCGCCGACACCGCCGGGGAGTCGGGCGGGGACCCGGTGCTGGTCCTGGACGACGTCTTCGCCGAGCTCGACGCGGGCCGGCGGGACCGGCTGGCGGAGGTGGTGGCCGACGCCGAGCAGGTCCTGGTGACGGCCGCGGTCCCCGACGACGTGCCCCCGGCGCTGCGGGGCGGGGGTGCGCACCGGGTGGACGTCGTCGCAGGGGGTGCGCTGCATGCCGGCTGACGACGAGCCCGCCGAGCCTCCCGAGCCCGGTGGTCCCGGCGCGTCGCCCGCGGACCCCGACCCGCCGGCGGCTGCGGGACCCGCGGACCTCGCGCAGGACTCCGCACAGGAGGCAGCCGGTGGCGGGGGATCGGCGGACGCGGTGCGCGCCGCGCTGGGCCGGGCTCGCGCGGCGGCGCAGGCGCGGGCGCTGACACCGGCCACCCGCACCCGCGGCGGCGCGTTCGAGGCCCCCCGCACCGCCGAGGACCGCAGGG